>DAOVLD010000044.1 GCA_030631445.1 Bacteroidota bacterium | reverse complement strand
TTCTATTGCCCCGGCAATACACGTCACAAGGTAATTGAAGTGCTAAATAAGAACGGCGGACAGGTACAGGAATATGAATTTACTAAAACAGGTCTGAAAACGTGGGAAGTGTGAAATGACTGAAGAAGCAATTATACTTGCGGGTGGTCTGGGAACCAGGTTAAAGAGTGTTATCAGTGACATTCCCAAGCCGATGGCTCCAATTCATAGTAAGCCTTTTCTGGAATACCTGCTCTCCTATCTGGTTAAATTCAAAATTAAAAAGGTTATACTTTCAGTAGGATATAAATATCTATATATATTCGATCATTTCGGTGATAATTATAAAGGAATGAAATTATTATATGCCATTGAAGATAAGCCTCTCGGGACCGGAGGAGGAATAAGAAATGCCGTGGATCATTTAAATAATGATCACTTTTTTCTCCTTAATGGCGATACTTATTATGAGGTTGATCTTGACAAGCTTTACCATTTACATATAAAAGAAAAAGCTAATATTAGTTTGTCATTATTACCAATGGAGAAATTCAGCAGGTATGGTTCCGTAAAGGTAAACGGAACAAAAATTACAGAATTCATGCCAAAGAAATTTACAGAAAAAGGGTTGATAAATGGCGGTGTGTATGTTGTTAACCGGTCGGTTTTTCAAGAATATTCTCCAGGTAAAAAGTTTTCATTTGAGACAGACCTTCTTCAGGTTATGTGTAATAGACTCAACTTCCACGGATATATTTCGGAAGCTCCATTTATTGATATAGGGATACCGGAAGATTATGAAAAAGCCCACGAATATTTTAGTTAGTGTCTGTCCATAAAGTCGTGCATTTTCGTCAATAAAGCACCAAATAGTAAATTCCAATTATCAAATAACAAATGACAAATAAATTCCAAATAAAAAATAACAAAAATTCAAAACAGAATTAACCGATATATTGTCTTTATGCTTTTCTTTTTTTCTTTTTTTTGAATATTGCGATTTGTGATTTATTTGTTATTTGGTGCTTGTCATTTGTAGTTTTTACCAGTTATTTAAACTTTCGGACTTTATAGACGGACTCTGGTTAATCTCTTTTTCTATCTGATATTGATTGCGTTGAGGAGATGACCGTGAAATTAGCTCACCCAGGAATCCTGCAAGAAATAGTTGTGTACCAATGATCATTGCCGCAAGGGCAAGATAGAAATATGGACTTTCCGTAACCCTGCTGGCTGCAATGTTATTTATAGTTTGATATATTCTTACTCCGCCAAGCCATCCGGCTGCTAAAAATCCGATCAGGAACATCAGGGTTCCCATAGTGCCAAAAAGGTGCATGGGGCGCTTACCGAACCTTGAAAAGAAACTGATTGTAATAAGATCAAGAAATCCTTTTATAAACCGACTCATTCCAAATTTTGTGATGCCATATTTCCTTTTTTGATGCCGCACCACTTTTTCTCCAATCTTCGTAAACCCAGCCTGCCTGGCAAGGATAGGAATGTACCTGTGCATCTCACCAAAAACTTCAATATTTTTTATTACTTCCTTTTTATATGCTTTCAGTCCACAATTAAAATCATGTAAAGGGATTCCGGTTACACTGCGGGCTGTTCTGTTAAAAAATTTGCTTGGCAGTGTTTTGGTAAATGGATCGAACCGTTTCTTTTTCCATCCGGAAACAAGATCATAGTTTTCCTCTATTATCATCCTGTACAACCCGGGAATTTCATCAGGACTGTCCTGCAAATCAGCGTCCATAGTAATAATTACATTTCCATTAGCAGAGCGGAAGCCACTATGGAGAGCAGCCGACTTACCATAGTTTTTTCTGAATTTGATACCCCGGATAAAACTTTTTGCTGATGATAATTCTTCAATAACCCTCCATGACGAATCGGTACTTCCATCATCAACCAATATCATCTCAAATGAAAGTTTCTGGCTGACACACACATTCTCAACCCAACTTACCAATTCGGGAAGTGATTCTTCCTCGTTTAACAACGGAATTATTATAGAAATATCCACTACTAAATCATTTTTTTATTCAGCCGGGCCATCCTCCACTATACCTTTTTCTTGAAATAGTTCCTTTTTCTTTTTGACGATGGCTGAAGTTATTAATGATATAATTGTACCAAAAATAACACCACCTAAAATTCCCTGCAATGCAGATTTCAACGGAGTGACCGATGATTTACTTCCTATTTTCTCAATTGTGCTATCGATTTGTGCCTGAGGTAATCCTTTACTACTCATAAACTCTTCCGTCCACTCCTGTGTCGCGTCCACTACTCTTTGTATATAATCCGGATCAATAAAAGCATGAAAGATATAATTATAAATTGCCAGCAATATTGATGAAAAAGCAACTATCAACACTCCAAATAAGAAAGCCTTTCCGTAATCTACATAGCCACCTAAAATATCATTCCGATAACTTTTTGTAAAAAACCAAAGTGCAAAAAAATAAATTGCAAGATTTACAACTAATAGAAGAAGAGAAAGTTTAATTCCTACTGGGATTATATTAAACATGTAAAGAACTACACTGTATATTATAAGTAAAAGTCCAAATAGAATACCATAATTTAATGAATGTTTCCACATTAAAGATTTATTTTTTTCCATGATTAAGGATTTTTTTGTTATACCTGACAAATATAAACTTTTTTGCACATTTTCAATAAATAGGCAATAAGAATCGGTATCAGTTTGCAGTATGAATAAAAGTTACTAATTTTGTACCGGGTAAGTCTTATACGGCCAGCTCCCACCGAACTCCCCCAGGACCGGAAGGTAGCAAGGGTAAGTGGTTGTAGCGGTGCGATATAAGTAGCTTACCCACTTTTTTTGGAGTTACAGGTTAAAGTATGTCAATGCCTAAATAACGTTAACCTTTTTACTTTTATCTTTTTACTTTTATCTTTTGCCTTTTGCCTTTCTTTACATAATTGTTATAAGATGCTGGTTAAAATTTACTCAGAAAATCCTAGCGAAAAACTTTTAGAAAAAGTAGTAAAAACACTCGATGATGGTGGGCTTATAATATATCCGACAGATACTGTTTATGGACTGGGATGTGATTTGAAAAATCACCGGGCTGTTGAAAAAGTGGCACGTATCAAGGGAGTAGATCCGTCAAAATCCGACTTCTCTGTTATCTTTCATGATCTAAGCCATCTTTCCGGGTACACAAAGCAAGTTGACAATGATATTTTCAAATTAATGAAAAAGAATCTTCCCGGTCCTTTTACTTTTATTTTACATGCAAATAGCCAGGTGCCTAAAATATTTAAAACCAAAAAGAAAACCATTGGGATAAGGATCCCTGATAATAATATTGTTCTTGAAATAGTCCGCCGTTTGGGAAGACCAATTATTACAACCTCAATCCACGACCCTGATGATGTTATTGAATATACCACTGATCCTGAGTTGATATTCGAAAAATACCGGGATTTGGTTGACATTGTTATTGATGGCGGCTATGGAAAAAATGAGGCATCAACTATAATTGATTGCACAGGTGATGAACCGTTAGTGATCAGGGAAGGATTAGGACAGGTTAGGGGTTGAGAGTTAACGCTTATCCTATTTTTTCCAGAATGATGGTGAGAATATTACAAGAACAGTAAGCAATTCAAGGCGGCCCATCAACATCAGAAATGAAAGGAACCATTTACCAAAACCGGAGAAATGATAATAGTTTTCTGCCGGTCCTACTGCTCCTATTCCCGGACCTACATTGCCAAGAGTTGCTGCCACTGCTCCGAAAGATGAATCAAGATCATAACCCAGAAATGAAATAACTATTACTCCAAAAATAGTAATTAACAGATAAAAAATTATAAAAGCCAGAACATTTGAGATTATCTGTGAAGAAACTGAACGATGATTAAACCTGACAGGTAAAATAGCATTCGGATGGATCATTCTTTTCAATTCAAGCCAGCTGTTCTTCAATAACAAAAGTATCCTCATCATCTTAATACTTCCACCGGTTGAACCTGCAGACCCCCCGGTGAACATAAGCATAAGGATAATTACCCATAAAAACGGAACCCATCTGGAATAATCTGCTGTAACATATCCGGTAGTTGTTATAATTGATACAACCTGGAATACTGCATTCCTGAATGATCCTTCAACAGGCAGATTTTCAGTGAAATAAAGGACCACTGATACAATGAAAGTAACACCTAGTAACAGTCCAACATAGAAGCGAAATTCTTCATTCTTCCATACTTTCCCAAACTTCATGTGAAGTGCAAAGTATGAAAGGGTAAAGTTGGTTCCGGCGAGGAACATAAAAAATGTAATAACGTATTGGATATAGGGTGAGGCATAAAAAGCTATACTTGCTTGTTTAGTTGAAAACCCACCGGTTGCCATGGTTGTAAATGAATGACATACAGCATCAAATAAGTCCATACCGCCGAATAATAAAAAAATAGCTTCAAGTCCGGTAAAAATTATATAAATACCCCAAAGACGTGTAGCAGTAGCCTTAATCCTGGGATGAAGCTTATCGGGGGTTGGACCCGGAACTTCAGCGATAAATAATTGCATTCCCCCAATACCCAGAATAGGCAGAATGGCAATTGAAAGGACAATAATTCCCATACCGCCTATCCACTGTGTCATACTACGCCAAAGTAATAATCCGTGAGACATTGATTCAATATCATTAAGGATCGAGGCGCCGGTAGTTGTGAAACCAGATATGGTTTCAAAAAATGCATCCGTAAAATTAGGGATCTCCCCGCTAAGCACGAATGGCAAACTACCGAAGAAAGAAAAAATGATCCAGGAAAATGTAACAATAATGTACCCTTCGCGCCTACCAAAACTTGTTGGAGTTTTAATAAAGAATATCCATGTAAGTCCACCGGTAATAATAGAAATTCCGGAAGATATTAATATAGGTACCAGGTCATTATCATGATAATACAAAGAAAAAGGAATCGCGAAAAGCATAAAAAGCCCTTCCAGTAAGAGGAGCAATCCCAGCACCTTAAAGATAATCCTGAAATTTATCATGGTATAGTTAAACTAGAAGAAACTTTCAATTTTGCGTATAGCAGACGGAAGAGCAAAAACAACAACCCGGTCATTTGCTTCAACCCTGGACTTACCTGTAGCAATAAAACTTGTTTTACCCCTGATAATACCTCCCACCAGGGCATCTTTGGGAAAATTAATATCCTTTAAAAGACCTTTCGTTATTTTTGACCCGGGTTTTGCAATAAACTCAAGTGCTTCAGCATCAGTACCGGTAAGACACTTGATCATAGAAACCTGGGCACTCATGGTAAATCGTGATATCCGGCTGGCAGTGATAAGTTTCTTATTTATTATCGTATCAATTCCCATATTCTCGGCAAGATCAATATATTCTATATTCTCAACCTCTGCAATAGTTTTCTTCACACCCATTTTCCGGGCAAGCTGGCATGAGAGAATATTTGTTTCAGAATTACCGGTAACTGCAATAAAAGCATCCATATTCTGCAATCCCTCGGAATTAAGCAGGTCAATATCACGCCCATCACCATTTATTACCAGGGTATTTTCGAGGAGATCTGCTAATTGAATACTTTTTGCCTTATCAATTTCAATTAGTTTTATCTGGTATTCATTTTCCAGCTTTGTAGCAGTAAGTTTACCAATCCGGCTTCCACCCAATATCATAAGGTTTTTAATACCATAATGTTCCTTGCCTGAATATTTCAAAACATCTTTAAGTCCTGCCTTGTTTGATACAACATATACTGTATCATTTAGTTTAAATATATTATCACCACGCGGTATTATTGTTTCTCCATCGCGGGTAATAGCCACTGCCCTGTAATTAAGGGCACCTTCATTCCGGGAAACTTCCTGCAATGTTTTATTTATAACAGGTGCATTTTTATCAAGTTTCAAAACAAATAAAGAAAGCATTCCACCGGTAAAATTAATGAATTCGGTGGTACCTGTCTGTCGAAGTAAACCAACTATCTCTCTTGAAGCAATCTTTTCAGGATAGATGAGGTAATCAATTCCCAGGCTTCTGAAAAGTTTAGTGTTCGAATACTTAAGAAACTCATTATTATCAATACGGGCAACTGTTATTTTAGCGCCCAGTTTTTTTCCAAGAATGGCAGCCGTAATATTGGTATGCTCGGTATTTGCAACGGCAATAAATAAATCAGCCTTTTTTATTCCGGATTCTTCAAGAAGCTCAATTGAAGTAGCCGAACCCACCATAGCCATAACATCCAATGATGAATCAATTAATCGCAGTTTATCCTCATCAGGATCAATAACTACAATATCATGGTTCTCATTACTTAGAATCCTTGCCAGGTGTGTTCCAACTTCCCCGGCACCTCCAATAATAATTCTCATTGATTTTAATTTCATTATTCTTCAATAATCTGGCAAATTAAGGGATAATCAGAATAATTAACCAATATTTTTACCGGAATTTTTCATAATTCAGAATGAATTCTACTTTTCAAAGCCAAAAATATAGGGGCCATCATCTCTTACACGGTAACAGGAAATATTGTTTCTGTCACATTCTTCCTTAAGCAAACGAACTTTCCATTCAGGTATCATAGAACTTATTATAAGCTCATTAAAGACTATTCCTTTTTTCAAATTACTAACATTCATCCCCTCAGGATTTGAATAAATAAGGTAATCAACATTTACCTTTTTACCATCGTTGAATGCACCTTGAAAACCATCAAAATAAATAAAAAAATGCAAATTATTGTAACTTATAAATCCATTATGAAGAAAAAGAGAGTTGTCGTGAAATACTGTTCTGCCTTTCGAAACAGGTGCCAGTGAAAACATAACCGCTTTATTAATACCGGATGCAATCATATGATTTTCAGTATAATAATTAAGCTGATTTTCCATGTTTTTTTTACCGGCATCATAAACCATATAACTTGTTCTGCCATTAATAAAATTTATTGCAGTAACCCCATTAATATTGTATAATACGACACTTTTTTGCCTGAGTTCTCCGTACAACTGATACAGATTTATTGATAACAAAAGTAAAACAGAACCAAGTACCGGAAGGAAAAATGCACCCTTTTTTCGAATTAAAAACAGGCTTGTAAAAATTACGATACAATAAAGAATTACACTTTCTGCCTCAGAAATATAGACTTCATCAATTATTGATATTGGAAAATCTCTTATTGTCTCAACACTAACATTCATTCCATTTATTAATAATGCCTGTACTTTCCCAATAAATCCGGCAACAAGTGGCTGGAATGAAAATACAAAAAAAAGGAATCCACTATAAAGTATCAGTGTTGTAAAAGGAATTACAATAATATTGGTAAGCCAGAAATAAACAGGGAATTGATGAAAATAATACAAACTCAGAGGAAATGCAGCCAGTTGAGCAGCAATGGACACTGCAATCAAACCTGAAATTTTATCAATTAACCATAATCTGCTGCGCATAAGATTATGCAGGCGTGGTTGAAGGATAACAATACCTAACACAGCACAATAAGACAACTGAAACCCTACATTAGAAATCAATGTCGGATTAATGAAAAGAAGAATAAATGCTGAAATTGCCAGGGAGTTATACACATTGGAATGACGTCTGAGAGACTGACCTATCAGAACAAACGAAAACATTGTGCTTGCCCGGAGAACTGAAGGGGATAAACCGGTTAATAATGCAAAAAACCACAAAGCACACAAAATAACCAATACCATGACAATCTTTCCATAACGTGTTTTTTTTAGAAATGATAAGGAATAAAATAATACCATATATAAGATACCAACATGCAATCCGCTTATTGCGAGAATATGCACTGCACCGGAAACTCTGTATGACTGCTTAATTTCGTCCCCCAGTTTTTCTCTAAGCCCCAAAGTAAGGGCGCCTGCAACCTCCAGCACATCATCCTTCATACCATATTCCATGTATTTCTGAAACAAATGATTTTGCATCTTCACTGCTGCAAGAAGCAACGGGCTTCCCTTATTCTCTCCTATCTTTTCCCATCCATCCGTTTCAAGAAATATTTGTTTAAATACCCCGTGCCGGTGCATATACTTTTTGTAGTTGAACTCATAAGGATTCCCGTTGAAAGGGATCTCACTGAAACGGGAACTAAAAATTATCCTGTCACCCGGCATAAGATTTCTCGAATTATCATCTTTCCGAAAATAGATCAGACACCTCCCTCCTGTTTGTTTCCAGTTCCCCTGATTCTTTACTGCTCTTACCCTGGCAATTGCCTTGTAACTGTTGGGCTTTTTCTCAGGGAACTCCACTAAATCGGCAATTATCAGATTATGACCATTCAGGTGATCCCTGTAATCAGGGGTTGATCTTCGTAATTCAACAACTATTAATCCGGATACAAACAAGATCAACTGGAGAATAATTCCATATATCCATTCCCGTGAAAATTTTGACGAAATTTTCAGGATCAGGTCGACACCAATAATCATTAAAAGAAATACTAACACAACAATCAGAAAATTTCTTTCTAACTGAGTAGCAAACCCTGATAATATTCCTAAACAAAACGGCAATATAAGCCTCAGGAAAGGGACTTCACTAAAAAACCGGTTTAGCATTCAGACTGGTTATTAATTACCATCAAGGTAAATTTAATAAAAACCAGATAAAAATAAGGCCCTTCAGGATAAATCGTAGTTATTTTGGAATGTTGCCTGCCTGCCGGCAAGGCAGGGAATGTTCCACCATTCCAAAGAGTAAAAAGTTAAAAGTTATAAAGTTATAAAGTAAAAAGTCAAAAGAGTAAAGAGTAAAAAGTAAGCGTTGAACTTTACAAACTTTCAACTTCTTCTCTTCTCTCTTCACTTTCAACTTTACAAACTTTCAACTTTCAACTATTCCAAAGTAAGCGTTGAACTTTACAAACTTTCAACTTTCCACTCTTCTCCCCTTTATTCCCTTTATCCCCTCTATTCCCTTCTTCTAATCTTTTTCCCTGGAAGAACTGTTTTATAATCAACATCGAATTTACCTTTTGATATTCCATTCAGCTTGTTTTTCAAAAGGCGTTTTTTTAAAGGAGCTAAATGATCGGTAAATAAAATACCATCCAGATGATCATATTCGTGCTGGATAATTCTTGAAAGTATTCCGTCATACCATTCATCAAAAAAATTAAAATCCCTGTCATAGTATGATATCCTTATCTTTGATTCTCGAGATACATCTTCCCTGATTCCGGGGATACTAAGGCATCCTTCATTGAAAGGAGAGATTTCATCGGTCCTTTCAAGAATCAATGGATTGATAAATGCCTTCTTGAAATCCTTAAGTGAAGGATCTTCATCCTCAAGTGAGGTAGTATCGACAACAAATAACCGAATAGATTTGCCCACCTGTGGAGCTGCCAGGCCAATCCCGTCAGAATCATACATTGTTTCAAACATATTGGCTATATACTGTTGCAGATCTTTGTAATCCTTATCAATAATACCGGCTGCTTTTCTTAATACCGGATGTCCATACACGTAAACAGGAAATATCATGTTATTTAAATTTTTTTGCAACTATTCAATTGCCTCATAGTTTAAATGACTAAAATGTTACGAGTTTCGGGTTACGGGTTTCGAGTTTTTAGATTGCCGACTGTGGACTGTGGATTTTTTTGATCAAGGAAAGACTGCAGGATAATTGCAGCACTTATCTTATCCACATTTGCCTTATCTCTGCGCTTTTGTTTTTTCATGCCACCTGAAACCATTGCCTGCATGGCTATCTTAGAAGTAAACCGTTCATCAACCAGG
>DAOVLD010000121.1 GCA_030631445.1 Bacteroidota bacterium | reverse complement strand
GGAGCTCTTCCCATCTCCAAAACCATGGTAATTACCTATGTAGAATGAGACTTTTTTAGATCGGTCAGTATTAAGGTTAAAATTAAATCCTACATCACCGGGACTGACAAAATCAGGCCCGCCCCGCAACAGTGTTGTTGAAATGTTTTCATTTTCCCGTGTGAAGTTACCATTTAAGCGCCAACGGTTTTTGAACTGGGAATTGAAATTTATATTGGTATATGTCGATACAAGCTTACCGGAGAAATTCCAGTACATCCAGTAATTCATATTAAGATAGAAATTATTGAAGATGGCAAAAGGATCACGGATATAATATCCTGCCCATGTACCGTGATGAATTAAATCCGAATATCTCATATAGCCGATATCATTGAATTCCAGCCCGGGGGAACGTAGAGTGACACTAGTCTCAAACTGCAACCTTTTTTTGCTCCTTTTTCCAAATTTTATGGTGCCACCATAACCTGCCAGTGATGTGAGAGTTGAATCAACCGTCAGGTGATTAGCATCAAGTCTCTGATAATATCGTGCTGAGGATCTCTGTGTAGTTATAATAGCCTCTTCTTTCCCTTTTACATTACTGAATTCAGCATTTCCTGATAAGTACCATGTTCGTTCTTTCCAGGTATGTTTAAAATCGATTCCTGCTGTATATGCTGCAGAATGAAGATAATCGAGAGCAGGGTTATTGATGTCTCTGTTTACTGCTGTAATCATAGCACCCAGTACAGTTTCTCCCTTGTTAAAATCCTGTTGCAGACGTCCTACAAAATAGTTGGTTAGCGGTTCAACGGTCTCTTTTCGCCTGGCACCATCGTTATCAATCAACGCTTTCTCATCAGCCGTTACACTCTCAAGTATTCCTATTGACAATCCTTTTTTTGTTTTTCCCGACAATTTTGATGCAGCCAGGATAGTAGAAGACTCGGGCATTTCAACATATTCATTATCTGCTGTTTCAGGATAATTATGTGGATACCTTCCTATCCGCCGGGAATAAAATAGGTTATCCGCCCTCATTTTGTGGATAACAATGCTCTGGCCAGGTCTGAACTCATAGATGTTTTTACCCTCGATAAAGAAAGGACGTCTTTCAGAAAAATAGGTTTCAAAAGCGGTCAGGTTAACCTCCGAGGGGTCAGCTTCAACCTGTCCGAAATCCGGGTTAATTGTGAAGTCGAGAGTGAAATCATTGGTTATGCCGACTTTTCCATCGAGTCCTGCAGAAAATTTGCCCGATTTACCGTCAAGAAAAGGATTTCCTTCTACTTTTTCAAACCTCTCCATTCGTACTACTGTATATGGGAGTATCTCTACCTGGAGTTTTGGTTTTATATTTTTTATACCCCGCAATTCTCCAAACAGGTGAACAATTCCCGGCGATCCTTTTGGAATGAACTGCCAGTGAGAACGTTCCTCCTCACGAAATATATGACGCATAACCTGTAATCCCCAAACATGCTCATCCTTTTTTCCGAAACGAAGCTGACTTAAAGGTATTTTCATTTCAGCGCTCCATCCTTCACCGTCGATAGAAGTCTTGAGAAACCAGATGGGATTCCAACTGTCGTCCCAGTTATTACCGTTCCGGGTAATTGCTATATCACCTTTTGCACCGGAAGCCATTGCAGAGAAAGAGAATGCAGTCTGTTTATCAAAGTAGCTGTCGATATTTATTTCTACCATATCACCGCGAAAGTTATCCCTGCGCGACATTATTCTGCTGATCTTTTCCGGTTCCTTATCGAAAGCACGAATAAATATATAGAGATTATTGTCATCATAAAGGATCTTAAATGAAGTCTCCTGCGTCGGAGGTTTGTTCTCATACGGCTGTGTCTGAATAAAGTCACCGCCCCATTCAACAAGGTTCCAGCATTCATCATTCATCAATCCGTCAATCTCCGGGGCAGTTTTTGAAAATGCTGTCTGGTAAGTTTTCTTTTCAATACTTTGTGAAAAACTGTTTAATAACAAAGTGCTTAAAATCAGGCTGATTGCAATTCTTTTCAGGCAGGCAAGTTTCATCAGGTTAATTCTTCTGTTGTTTATCAATAAGAGACTTAAAAATAAAGACGTCGGATTTTGTGAAAAGTTGCACTGCTGACTGTTTTTTTTATTAATTTCGGTATCAGACAATTTTGTCTTTTATTACTGAAGGAACGCCGCCACGCCTCTTAATGAGAGCCAATTCGTGATTCGAATAAATAGTCCCGGTAATTGTGGAAAATTTAATGTCTGCCTGACGGCTCAAGCAGGACATACAGAAAACTTTTCAGATCTGCCCTGGCACCCACAACATAAGCTCCAACCTTGTTAATATTAACGTTCCTTTCTTCCCTCTAATCCCTTTATTCCATTCTTCCTCAAATTAGTGATCTGATACGCTGATCAAGTTTTTGCTGATCCAAAGCAAAAGTGGCAAGTCCTGCAAGGCTTAGCAGAGTATCAACAGCAAGTTCTCCTTTAGCTATCCGGTCTGCCCACCTTGAATGTTTCGGTATCTTTCCATCTTCTTTTATCCATTTCAATTCTTCTTCGGTAAGTTCAGGAAAAATATCACCGCAACCCATATTTCTTGCAATTGCACTAAGTTCCTCACCTGTTGCCGAAACGTTTTCATCTATATACCTGGCAAACCTAACTTCTTCATCTTTAACTGCCCAGATAGTGTCAAACCTAAATTTTTCTTCACTATTATTATTAAATTCAGCCTTATAATCAGTATTCACCTGTGAATCAAATATCCCTTCCAGCGTATTCCTGCCATCTTTAGCCACTGCAGGAGGAATAGTATATACATTCACTCCTGCCAATAATTTAAGTTGTTCGGCTTCACGAAGACTGGCAGCTATCAGTTTTGTTTTTACCTGATCTTCAGAAGACAGTTTATTTATCCATCTCTGAGATGAAATAACAGCCTTCTCCCCTACCCATTTACCGTCTCCAAGCTCATTATCAATCATGTAGGCAGCAATCCTGCCCATAAATACGTTACAATATGATGGTCTTGCTATCAAAGACACCAATACATTAAACCTTGCACTGAATTCAAGTGTAAAATTCACTCTAACACCTGCTTCGCCAAGTTTTCTTGCCCCTAACAGACCGGTTGCTGTAAATGGCACTTTTACCAGGAAATGATCCGGACAGATATCATAATAACGTTTGCCATACTCCACAATAGCATCAAAGTCATCTGCTGTATCAGTGTGTAGCTCAACACTTACCAGTCCGCCAAACTTTTTAACCAAACGTAAGCCATGATAGGCATTCAGGATAAAGGCAATTTCCTTCACCTGTTCATCTGCAGAAAAGTCTTTAACCAATTCGCGAAGTTCAGGGATCAGGTTATCATAGATCCCTTTTTGAATCTCATTATTCAGCAATGTATTATTGGTAGTAAGTGCAGACATTTCTTTTGTCCATAAACCGGAAGCTGATTCAATATCGCCGGTATCAAGCCATATTTCCGTTCCGGTATTATTCAAATTCTTCCAGAAAGTATCACCGGCAGGTTTTATTTTTTCTTCATTTACTGATTTAAGGATATAATTCCTGATAACCTCATGAACAGAGCTTTTCGTCATCTGATTCTTGATTTGGCAATTAAATAATGGATTAAAAAGTTGAAGATATTAAAAATCCAATTATATGAATGGTTATATCCGTTTGATGTATGTGAACTTATTAAAAATTGTCAACATTTGTTAAAATCGGGCATTGTTATATATCGGAATTTATTCACTTTGTTTCCCGAAAATCGGGATAGGCTATGAGATCGGGGCTGTCTCAAAAGTCTCCGTGGCTCGTTGTGACTTTTTTCTTTTCCTTTCACTATACAGATAAGTTACATGAATTTTATTTACCAGAAGAGTTACAAACTTTTTTCTATACTTTTGCACTTCAATCATGGGTAGTATTAACAATGATCAGGTATATTAAAACAATTATTCTTTTTGGCTTTTTTGTTCACTCCATGTGGATCAACGGACAAATTGATACGGTTGAAATAAAGGAGATAGTTGTTAGTGGACAACGGAGCCCTTCAATCCATTCTGAATTGAACCGTGTGGTAACCGTTATCAGGAAAGAGCAAATCAGGAATGCTCCTGTTCAAAGTTTACAGGAAATTCTGGAGTATGCGGTTAACATTGATGTTCGACAAAGGGGTAATTTTGGTGTACAGGCTGATATAAGTATCAGGGGTGGAAGCTTTGAACAAACCCTAATACTTTTAAATGGAATAAAAATTAATGATCCGCAGACCGGGCATCATAACTTAAATATTCCCATTGATATAAACAGTATTGAGAGAATTGAAATACTGGAAGGGCCAGGCTCAAGAGTATTTGGTCCGAACGCATTTAGCGGAGCCATAAACATAATAACAAAACCAAAGGAATCAAACAATTTGAATTTAGTTTTAACAGGGGGTGAGCATGGATATTATAAAACCAACCTGTCAGGATCGCTCCGGCTTGGGGAAGTGGGGAACTTCGTTTCAATTGGAAAATCCGGATCAAACGGATATATCGAAAATACAGATTTCGGGATTACTAATTTTTTCTATCACGGATCAGTTAATTTTTCTTATACAACCCTGGATATTCAGGCTGGTTATCAGAACAAGGCTTTTGGTGCGAATAGTTTTTATACTCCAAAGTATCCGAACCAGTATGAACATACAAAAACAACCCTGGCCAGCATAAAGCTTACAACTGGTAATAAAATTAAGATCAGCCCTTTGATTTACTGGAGAAGGCATCAGGACCGTTTTGAACTGTTCAGGGATAACCCGGCTGTATGGTATACGGGACATAATTATCATTTAACCGATATATACGGTGCAGAAGTAAATTCTGTTTTTAATACCAACCTGGGCAAAACTGCAGTGGGTTTGGATTTCCGGTCTGAAAACATCCTGAGTAATGTTTTGGGAGAATCCATGGGGGATACACTGGATGTACCCGGTGAACCGGCAGGTTTTTTTACAAGGCGAAAATCAAGGGAAAACATATCACTGTTTCTGGAACAAAATATAATTGTTGAAAAATTTTCAGCATCAGCCGGGATTTTAACGAACTGGAATACTGATTTTGACTGGAAAATGTATACAGGAGCTGATATTAGTTATAAAATCACTCCGAATATCAGGATATATGGTTCAGTAAACCAGTCACTCAGAATCCCAACCTTTACGGATTTATATTATGTTGGTCCCACCAACGTGGGAAACCCACATTTAAAGCCTGAAGAAGTAGTTACATACGAACTGGGGGCCAAATATCATAATCAATTTTTCAACGGACATTTATCTTTTTTCAGAAGAAATGGGGAAAATATGATTGATTGGGTTAGACTGCCTGATTCGTTAAAATGGGAAAGTAAAAACATTACACAAATCATAACCCGGGGTTTTGAGATCGCAGGTTACCTTGATGTAAACAAATTGATCAATAAATCTTTTCCTTTAAAATATTTAAGATTCAGTTATTCTTTTCTTGAAACCGAAAAACAAAGCGGTGAATACATATCGGCTTATGTTCTGGATTACTTGAAACATAAGTTAAATATTGAAATAGAACATAGCATTTATAAAGATTTAGGAGCAAGCTGGAAGATTACATTTCAGGACAGGGCAGGGACCTATACCGATTTTACAACCGGAAAAGAAAAGCCCTATGAAGCTTTCCTGTTGATGGATGTCAGGCTTTTTTGGGATAAAAGAACATATACAATATTTGTCGAAGCCTCAAACTTTTTAAACACCCAATATTTTGATCTGGGCAATGTCAGGATGCCGGGCCGGTGGATACGATTCGGGGGCACTATAAATCTGGATTTTGGGAAGTAAATACCATCTAAACCACTTTCGGGGTGAATAACCACCGAAAGGGTCACGATTCTAAAACCCCGTCAGCGGTTATAAACCCTGCTGGTGGTTTGGTAGAATTAATGATAATGTAACAGAGT
>DAOVLD010000217.1 GCA_030631445.1 Bacteroidota bacterium | reverse complement strand
TTATGGCTGTGATCTTCAAGAACTGGCAAGAGAAACTATGCATTCAACAGCTAGTGATGCAGCCCGGCTTGCCCGAAAAGCATCTGCTAAAAAACTGGTGATAGGACATTTTTCAGCAAGGTACAAAGATCTTACGCCATTGCTTGCAGAGGCAAAAACAGTGTTTACAAACACATTTGTTGCTGAAGATGGGAAAACATTTAAAGTGTGAAAGATATTTATTTGAGAATTCTTGAATATTAACCAGTATAAATTTTTTTATTATGAAACTTCCATGTATTATTAATGCACAAATAAAAATGATTAAATAACGGTTGCGCAACAGTATCCGGATTTTTTCACATGGAAGTTCACGAGCGGGTTTGCGTCATGGGTTCTTGTGGGAGCGAGTAACAAATACCACAGAACTTGTAAAAAGGTAGAAAATATAAGTAACCTTGTCACTAACATAAAAGATTTAAACGTATGAAAAAAACTATTTTATCACTCTTTTTAGTAGTAATTGTTATAGGACAGGGTATTACCCAATCCTTTGATAAGATAAAATTTAAAGAGTATAAACCAGGCTTTTATCAAAATTTTATTATGAAAGATATCGATGCAGTGGAAAAGAAGCAAAAAGATACAAAAGTGGATAAACGCCTGCTAATGGATCAGTCGGGAATGGACTTGCCTAATGATCCTGAATTGTACAATTCTTACTGGCATAATCCGGTTATATCACAGGGAAATACAGGAACCTGCTGGTGCTTTTCAACCACTTCTATGTATGAGTCAGAGGTAAAAAGGTTATGCCGGAAAGAAGTTAAGTTATCTGAGATGTTTACAGTGTATTGGGAATATGTTGAAAAAGCCAGACGTTATATAAGGAAAAGAGGAGAATCCTTGTTTTCCCAAGGTTCAGAGGCAAATGCAGTTACTCGAATATTCAGGAAATATGGTGCTGTACCGTGGCAAGAATATACAGGTTTGAAAGATGGACGTAAATATTTTAGTCATGCTAAAATGTACAAAGAAATGTATAACTTTCTGAAGGGATTGAAAAGCTCAAATGACTGGAATGAGGAAGAAGCCCTTGAAACTATTAAATCTATCATGAATTTTTATATGGGTGTTCCCCCTGAAAAATTTGAATATGAAGGAAAAACAATAACACCCAGGGAATACCTGAGCAAGGTGATTATGATTAACCCTGATGATTATGTCGAAATATTATCCTATATCCAACAACCCTATTGGAAACAGGTTGAATATGAGGTTCCGGATAACTGGTGGCACAGTTCTGAGTATTATAATGTACCGCTTAACATATTTATGGAAATCCTTAAAGAAGGAATAAGAAAGAATTATACAGTGAGTATCGGGGGTGATGTTTCTGAAGCAGGTTTCAGCCGGGAAACCAATGTAGCTCTAGTTCCTGATTTTGATATCCCTTCAGATAATATTAATGAAAATGCCAGACAGTTCCGTTTTTCAAATAAAACAACAACCGATGATCATGGTATGCATCTGGTAGGGTTTTATGAGAAAAATGGTGCTGATTGGTACCTGGTAAAAGATTCTAGCTCCGGATCCAGGAATGTGGGTAAAGATGATGAACGTTTCGGATATTATTTCTTTAGTGAAGATTATGTTAAGTTAAAAATGATGAATTTTACTATTCATAAAGATGCCATAAAAAATATTTTGGATAATTTCTAGTAATAAAAACTCAAAATTTGAAAAACATAAAAGTCCCTTTTGAACGGGGCTTTTTTGTTTTGCAGTAATTAAGAGAATCTATTCTCGGAAATAAAGTCTTATCTTTGATAAAGTTTTTTTTACCAGGTTGATAATTTTATAGAAGTGCAGGAAAAAATAATCATACTTGATTTTGGATCACAATATACACAGCTGATTGCCAGACGCATCAGAGAGTTAAATGTCTATTGCGAAATTCGGCCCTTTAGCAGGAACCATGGAATAGATGATTCGGTGAAAGGGGTTATATTATCCGGTAGTCCTTCATCTGTACGGGATAAAAATGCTCCGGAACCGGACCTTTCCGGAATAAAAGGAGAGAGACCACTCCTTGGGGTTTGCTATGGAGCGCAATATCTGGTACATCACTATGGAGGTGAAGTTTTACCTTCTGAAACCAGGGAATACGGAAGAGCTAACCTGAAATTTGTAAAACATAACAGCGATCTTTTTAGTGGTGTTACACCAAATACACAGGTGTGGATGTCGCATGGGGATACAATAACCAGGTTGCCCCGGGATTATGAGGTGATAGGTAGCACTGATGATGTGAAAGTGGGGGCGTTTAAAATCAGAAATGAGACTTCCTACGGAATTCAATTTCATCCGGAAGTATATCATACTACTGACGGGAAAAAGATTTTGAAAAACTTTGTTTTGAATATTTGCGGATGCCGCCAGGATTGGACACCTGCCTCCTTTGTTGAAACAACTGTTGCAAATTTGAAAAAGAAACTTGGAAGAGATAAAGTGATTCTTGGACTTTCAGGAGGCGTGGATTCTTCAGTTGCCGCTATCCTCTTAAAAAGAGCTATTGGTGATAAACTTACTTGTGTTTTCGTTGACAATGGAATGTTGAGGAAAAATGAATTTAACCAGGTCCTCGGGTTGTATAAAAACATGGGATTGAATGTGTTAGGAATAGATGCCTCGGACAAGTTCATTGAAAAACTATCAGGAATATATGAACCTGAACAAAAACGGAAAATAATAGGAAAAATTTTTATCGAGGTTTTCGAAGAAGAAGCAGTTAAAGTTAAGGATGTGAAATGGCTGGCACAGGGAACAATTTATCCGGATGTTATTGAATCAATATCGGTTAATGGTCCCTCAGCAACTATTAAATCACATCATAATGTTGGTGGGTTACCTGAAACAATGAATTTGAAAGTAGTAGAACCCCTGATGCTTTTATTTAAAGATGAGGTGAGAAGAGTGGGAAAGGCACTAAATATAAGTCAGGTGATCTTAAAAAGACATCCCTTTCCGGGACCAGGTTTAGCCATTAGGATACTGGGAGATATTACCCGGGAAAAAATCAAAATGTTACAGGAAGCAGATGATATTTATATTCAGGCTCTGAAGAAAGAGAATTTATACGATGAAGTATGGCAGTCGGCTGTTATACTTCTTCCGGTTCAATCGGTTGGAGTTATGGGTGATGAGAGAACATATGAAAATACGGTCGTATTGAGAGCAGTGACTTCAACAGATGGGATGACAGCTGATTGGGCTCATTTACCATATGATTTTTTAAGTCGGGTTTCAAATACAATAATAAATAAGATAAAAGGAATAAACAGGGTTGTGTACGATGTGAGTTCTAAACCTCCGGCTACAATTGAGTGGGAGTAATGAAATAATACTAAAAAACTGATGATTATGAAGAGAAATAATTTGACTTTTCTGTTCGTGGTATTAATGTTAACAATAAGCCTGATTGTTCCGGTTAATGGGCAGTTTACTGATGCATCATTGAAGATGGGTAAAGTAATAAGTTTGATTGAAGCTTATTATGTGGAAGAGGTAAATCAGGAAAAAATGGTTGAGCAAGCCATTATTAATGTTCTTAAAGAGCTTGATCCTCATTCAACGTATATTTCTGAAAAGGAAGTAAAGGATATGAATGAACCCCTTATTGGGAACTACGAAGGAATAGGTATTCAATTCAATGTACTATATGATACTATTCTTGTGATCTCACCAATTCCAGGTGGCCCATCAGAAAAAGTTGGAATACGGGCCGGGGACAGAATTGTGAAAATTGATGGTGAAAATGTTGCAGGTATAAGCATAACCACTACAAAAGTAAAAGACAAGTTGCTTGG
>DAOVLD010000022.1 GCA_030631445.1 Bacteroidota bacterium | reverse complement strand
GTTTTTCCTTCATCTGTCTGGTAGATTGGTCTTTCATCACTCATATTACAATTACCGGTGAACTTTGATCCGGGTTCAATTGAAAGTTTATTGGTTTGAATATCTCCGTTAATATTTGCAGATACTTTAAGTGAAAGAAGTTGTGAAACAACAATTTTGCCTTCAATACTTCCTGAAACATCAGAATTTTTACATTTTATTTCTCCTTTAACTTTTCCGGTTTGTCCAATTACAACTTTACCTTTTGTTATAATGTTTCCAATAAGTGTTCCGTCAATCCGGATATCTCCGTTTGAATTAATATCTCCGGTAATTTCTGTACCAATACCAAGCAAATTAATGGCATTGTTTTCCGATTCATTATTCTTCCCCATCGTTATCTAATTTAATATATTATTAAAAACTGGTAAAAATAGAAGGCAAATATAACAAATTCATTTATCTGAAACATAAAAGGATGATGAAACATCAGGATTTAAGTTTCAAGGTTACTAGTGTTGTGTCAATCTTAATATGTCGTAAATGTTTAGTTGGCAATTGGCAAAGAGCAGTTGGCAAATAATACTCCACTGCTAACATCATTGCCAACTGCCATTTGCCAACTATTCTTCAACCGTCAAAACAAGTTTGACATGACACTAGTAACTGGTTTTTAAACCGTTAGCTCTCAGCCCTCCGCCCTCCGCTCTTAGCTTTTACCGTTATAGGCCCATTTAATATACATCGATCCCCATGTAAAGCCACCACCAAAAGCTGCCAGAATGATATTATCCCCTTTATTTAATTTGTTTTCCCATTCCCATAAGCAGAGAGGTATTGTAGCGGTAGTAGTGTTTCCGTATCTCTGAATGTTTATCATCACCTGTTCTTTCTTTATTCCCATTCGTTTAGCAGTTGCTTCAATAATCCTCATATTAGCCTGGTGTGGAACAAGCCATGCGAGTTCTTCCGGTTTGATATTATGCTTCGTCATCATTTTCACAGAATAATCTGCCATATTCGAAACGGCAAATTTAAAAACGGTCTTTCCATCCTGATGAATGAAATGCTCACGTGCATCAATTGTCTCGTGTGTTGGGGGCCTTACCGAACCACCGGCTTTCTGGAAAAGATGGTGGCGTCCAAGACCGTCTACACGAAACATATGATCAATGATCCCAACATCTTCATTTGTTGGTTCAAGCAATACGGCCGCCGCCGCATCACCAAATAACGGACACGTGGTTCGGTCGGTATAATCGGTAATTGCAGACATTTTATCTGATCCAATAATGATCACTTTTTTGTATTGTCCTGATTCAATAAATTTATTTCCCACTTCAAGAGTAAACAAGAATCCTGAACATGCCGCATTAATGTCAAAACTAAAAGCGTTTTTTATTCCAACCTTATCACTAATAATGTTTGCAGTAGCCGGAAATAACATATCAGGAGTTACCGTGGCATTTATAAGAAGATCAATCTCGTCAGGAGAAGTTCCTGTTTTTTCAAGCAACCCTTTTACTGCATTTGCTCCCATGTGAGATGACCCAAGACCTTCTCCTTTCAGAATCCGGCGTTCTTTTATCCCAATTCTCTGCATTATCCATTCATCAGTGGTATCAACCATAGTTGCTAATTCATCATTGTTAAGCCGGTACTCGGGTACCCATCCGTTGATACCGGTTATAGCTGCTCTGATCTTTTTCATTATTTAAATACTTTTTTGAATTTTTTAGTTAGTTTGGCTTCTATCACCCCTTTTGTATGTAAAATCATGTTTTTTATAGCTACAGAATTAGAAATGCCGTGTCCTATTATTACATCAGCATTAATACCAAGGATAGGAGTTCCTCCGTAATTAACAAAATTGAACTTCTCGAAGAATTTATCTTTAATCCCTCTTTTTATTATCATTGAATAAAATGCTTCGGCCTCTTTCAGTACCACATTGCCTACAAATCCATCACAAACTATCACATCTGCCTTATCGCTTCTGAAAAAATCATTCCCTTCTATGTTCCCTATGAAATTAAAATCATTAGTATCTTTCATTAGTTCATAAGTGGATCTTACTACAAGATTCCCTTTTGTTTCTTCAGAACCTATATTAAGCAAACCAACCCTTGGATTTTTAATATTCCATACATATTTGGCATAGTATGATCCTAAAATACCATACTGATATAGTACATCCGGACGGCAATCAGGATTTACACCTACGTCAAGTAAAATTGTTGGTTTTCCATCTACGGTTGGGATTGGTGAAGTTATTGCCGGTCTGATAACTCCAGGAATAGATCTGATTGTATAATGAACACCGATAAGCATTGCTCCTGTATTACCCGCGCTGGCAAAACCGTTAATTTCACCATTTCTTAACAGATTAAAACCAATAGCGATGCTTGAGTTTGGTTTTTGGGCAAAAGATTTTGCCGGATGGTCTCCCATTTCAATTATCTCAGCTGCATTTACAATTTCAAACTGGTTGTGAGTAGCATTTTCCCGGTCAAGAATGGGCAAAATTCTTTCCCTGTTGCCAATTATTACCAGTTTTATATCGTCCGGCAATTCTTTGATGGCTTCCAGAGCTCCGAGAACTGTGGACTCAGGAGCAAAATCCCCTCCCATAACATCGAGACCAATTCTCATAAATGTAACCTAATTAAGTTATTATTCAGACAACAAAGCTCTATGCACTTACTGTCTTTTCTATGGCAAGTTTACCTTTGTAATAACCACATTCGGGACAAACTCTATGGTACCTGACTGTTGCTCCGCAATTGGAGCAAGTTGCAACTGTAGGCGCAGTAGTTTTATAATGGGTCCTTCTTTTATCCCTTCTTTGTTTTGATGTTTTCCTTTTTGGATGTGCCATATCAGTTAATTGTTAATTTTATATTTTTGATTCGGTAAATTCAAAAAAGTGAATACCGTTGTCTTATAACCCATTGCCCCGTATTCTGTATTTACCGTCATCTTTCTCCATCACCTACAAAAAATTTGTCTGCAAAAGTAAAAATTAATATTTGAACAAAAAAAATATAATTGATTAAAACCAACAACCAGTGTCAGGGCAAAAGTGAAGAGGGAATCGTAAATCGTGAACCGTGAATCCTGAACGTTTGGCGTTAGACAAACCTTATGAACAGATAGTGGGAAGGATTGTGGGAGTGAATCATAAGCCAGCAACCAGTAACTTAGGTTAATTTCTTTGCTAAGCCATGTTCTTAATATATCATGCAGCTTTTTGAATAATTATCGGTCATTAATTAAAGTAATAGTTGCTGGATTGAGGCAATATACCTGGCAATTCTGCTTTCCGGTTAAAATAAATTAATATATCAAGGCGTTGAAGCCGGAAAGCGGATTTGTAAAGGGAACCAAAATAACTTCATCCCCTGGTATCGTCAGGGGATTATTTTTTATAGGAAACAGGAATTTGCTGGTTACATAATGTTTAATTTGATTATCAGGGGGTTATTAATGAACAGTATTTACTAACTTCGGAAAGTATTTTTTCATTTATTTTTGTAAAAAACAAATTATTTTGGAAACGGGTCTTGTAATTAAATCAACAGGAAGCTGGTTCACTGTAAGAAAACAAGATGGATCAGTGATAAACTGTAGAATAAGAGGCAGTTTCAGAACCAGGGGTATACGTAATACAAACCCTGTGGCAGTCGGAGACCATGTCCATTTAATAATTGATGGAGAACATGGGATTATCCGGGAAATTGATCCACGAAAAAATTACATTATCCGGAAATCACCAAATTTATCAAAAGAAACCCAGATAATTGCTGCGAATATTGACCAGGCATTATTAGTTGTAACCCTTGTTTTTCCAAATATATCGACAGAGTTTATAGATCGCTTTCTTGTTACAGCAGAAGCATATAGTATTCCTTCAATTTTAATTTTCAATAAAACAGACCTTTATGATGAGCAAAAAATAGAAAAATTACAAAAGGTTAAATCTGTTTATGAAGGAGCAGGATATAAAAGCATTAATATATCGGCAGTGGAAAGAAAAAATTTAGAAAAAATCAAAGATCTGATGAAAGACAAAATCAGTCTTATAGCCGGACAATCAGGAGTAGGGAAATCTACTATCCTGAATGCTATTGATTCTAATTTGAACCTGAGAACCGAAAATATTTCAAAATCACATAAAACAGGCAAACACACTACCACTTTTGCAGAAATGCACTTTCTTAGTTTTGGCGGATCGGTTATTGATACACCAGGAATAAAGGGATTTGGTCTGGTAGATTTTGAAAAGGAGGAAATTTACCATTATTTCCCGGAAATATTTAAGGCTTCAAAGAATTGCGAATATAATAATTGCAGCCACACACACGAAACGAATTGTGCAGTAAAAAAATCGTTGAAAAAAGGGTTGATAAGTGAAACGAGATACCGGAATTATTTAAGGATTCTTGACGATAAAGGAAAGAAGTACCGCGGTTAATTAATATTCGAATGATTTTTTTATATTTGAACAATAGAAAAAAAGTTGTTTTGGTGAGTTAAGTACTGCGTGGTATCCTGGAATTGAATAAGTTTAAAAAGGAGCATGAAAAAAATATACTTTTCGGTATTTGGAATAATTGCAATACTTGTAGTTATAAATCTATATTATTATTCACAAATATTCAATCAGCAGGTTGAGTTTCAGGAGAATTTTCTATTAAAACAAACACAGTTATGTGGTTACGAAATCGAACAAACCGGATTTGAGTTTTCAAGCGACTTGAATAAAATCCTGTTCTCCGATGATATTTCGCGATTCTTCGAAAATGAAGAAATAAAATCCCGAACAATACAAAATATTGAATTGTTTTATGAAAAACATAAATATCTGATTACAGGAATAGAAGTTTATGACAATAAGTTTAATGTATTTTACGATTATAAGGGTATTAAAGGAGATTTTATCCGGGATGAATTTGTTGCTCAGACCCAGAAAGAAATATATTTGCGTGAAAAGACAGTAAAGCATAACGACAAATACATGTTGATTATGCCAATATTTAAAAATAACAGAGTTACAGGAAATTTTGTAGTAAGTATTAACTATCTCAACTTTATTGAAAAGATTTTCGAAAAATCATATCTTGAAAACGTTCAATGGCAATGGCTCATCAGCAAAGAGGGAAAGATAGTGCTAAATAACCTCGTAAAACAAAATTATGAAGTAAGCCAGCTTACCAAGATAGTAGATGAATTAGGTGAGGGGTTGCAGGGAGCGTTGAGACACGAAATAAATTTCAATGGAAATTCAGTTGATGTTATTTCCGCTTTCTACCCTACCAGAATACTAAATAAGGAGTTTGGGGTAGTTTTCTCTTTGAAAACCGATTATATTCTTAAAGTCATTGTCAAGAATTTTTCAATTCTGAGTTTGCTTACAATAGTTCTCGTTTTTCTTATTATTTTCATTTTTATATTTTTTATTCGAAAGATAAAATCAGATAAACAGCTTGTACAGGAATCTGAACAATCTTTAAAACAGATAATTGAACTATTGCCGCTTGGTATTCTGGTTATTGGGAAGGATAAAAAAATTAGAAGAATTAACAAGAAAGCCAAAGAGATGTTTACTCTTGAAAACGAAAAAGATTTAATTGGTAAAGATATCTCAGGACGATTTATTGTTGGAGAGAATTTTCTTGACAGAGATAATTTCGGATCAGCATTGGATATATCCTTCTTTTATACTTATAATGATAAAAACATTGTGATTTACCGGGAAGATATCCCGGTAAAAATTGAAGGTGAAGATCTTATTATTCAGGCTTGTTTTGATGTTTCTCCGCTTGAAAGAGCCAGAAAACAAGAAATAAGGGCTAATCAGGCGAAAGCAGAATTTTTGGCAAAGATGAGCCATGAGATCAGAACTCCTCTCAATGGAATTGTAGGGATGTCAGATTCTTTGAGTAAAGAAAAGCTTAAGAAAGAACATGCGGAAATTGTAAAAATTATAATCAAATCTTCCGGTTTGCTGAACTCTTTGATCAACGATCTTCTTGACTTCTCGAAAATGGAAGCTGATAAAATTATTATTGAAGAAATACCTTTCCTGCTTAGAAAAGAAATGCATCTGGCACTTGATCCTATGTTTCCTATAGCAAATAGAAAAGGACTGGAAATCGTTTTAGATATAGATGAAGAAGTGCCGGATAATCTTATTGGAGATCCTTTCCGTTTAAGACAAGTATTATCTAACCTTGTTGACAATGCTATAAAATTTACTTCCAAAGGCAAAATACTTATTAAAGTAATACTTGAGGATAAAATACACAATAAATTAAAAATCAATTTTAATATTGAAGACACCGGCATTGGAATACCCGCGAAAAAGATAGGGAAAATATTTGATTCATTCAATCAGGTTGATAGTTCTAATACCCGGAAATACGGAGGGGCCGGCATAGGTATAACTATATCTAAGCAACTAATTGAATTAATGGGAGGAGAAATTAGTGCCGAAAGTCCCTCTGGAATATATACTGACCCGAAATTCCCCGGTGCGAAATTCTCTTTTACAGTTAAGTTCTTTTCTAATGAAAGGCAACCTAAAGAATTTCAACAGGATGAAAGCTCCAGGGATAACCAGGTAAAAGCTTTGGTAATCAGCAAACAATCTGATGCACATAATCACCTCACGGAGATACTTCATAATTTTGAAGTTTCTTCATATTATACTTCTTATAATGAGACAAGGACAATTAATCAGATTAAAACCAATGCTAAAGATACTGTTGATGGCTATAAACTGATTTTTATTATAGACAGCCCTGTTTTTGACGGGTTTGAAGTTGCCAGGAAGATGAACCAATACGAGTTAATGGATTATTTTCTGGTAATAATTATAAGTTCAAACGATCATAAAGGGAATCTTATAAAAGCTAAAAAGCTGGGAGTTGACTATTATCTGATAGAACCTTTCCAGTCATCCGAGATATTCGATATAATTATAAATAACTTTCCGCAAATTCATCCTTTGGAAAAAGAACCTCAAATTGTTGAGGAAATTAAGGAAGGATTGAATATTCTTGTTGCTGAAGATAATATAATTAACCAAAAGGTTGTTAAAGTATTATTTAAAAATTTGGGATACGAAATTGATGTTGTCTCTAATGGTGAAGAGGCAATAAAAACAATCAGTAAAAAGAAATATGATATTGTATTTATGGATATCATGATGCCGGAAATAGACGGTCTGGAAGCCACCCGGGAAATAAGAGCAATGGGGTATAAAATACCCATAATAGCTCTTACGGCTGATTTGGGAGACAAAACCAAAAAAAGCGCGTATGACGCAGGTATTAATGAATTTGTTGGAAAGCCTATTAAAAGTGACGAGCTTAAAAAGATAATGATAAAATGGTTTAAAGTCGACAAAGAGAAATGAGGAAGAAGTTATAAGTGAACTAAAGTGACTAAAGTGAACTTAAGTTGGTTTCACGACGACTCACGACTCACGACTCACGACTCACAACTCACGATTCACAACTCACAACTCACGATTCACGATTCTTCAATTTTAGTAACTTTAAGCATTTCTTTTATACTGAATAATTACATATAAACAATTAATATAGGAACCAGGATTTCGGGAAAATGCAACTTATTGATGTTTCATCCGGAAAATGTTCCAAAATAACTACGCATTATCCTGAAGAACTTCATTTTTTTGTCAAGTTATATTATGATTACGAAAATAGGGATCAGTGATTTTTTAAATATGTCGGATAAATTACCCGTTATTGATGTTCGTTCTCCGGGCGAATATAATAAAGGGCATATTCCGAGTGCTCATAATATACCTCTTTTTAATGACACAGAGAGAAGTGAAGTGGGCAAAAAATATAAACAGGTAAGCAGGGAGGCGGCTGTTTATACCGGATTGAAATTTGTGGGCACAAAGCTTGTTTCGCTGATTAAACATGCTAAAAAAATTGCAGGCAAAAAAGAAATACTGATACATTGCTGGAGAGGAGGTATGAGAAGCGAGAATATAGCCTGGCTTTTTTCTGTGGCAGACCTGAAACCTTATATTTTAACCGGGGGATATCGGGCATACAGGCAATATATTCGTGAGAAATTGTCTGAAAACCAAAAAATGGTTATTCTTGGTGGTATGACAGGGTCCGGGAAGACCGAAATACTTTATGAAATGGAAAAGCTGGGACTGCAGATAATAGATCTGGAAGGTCTTGCTAATCATAAAGGCTCTGCTTTTGGTGATCTGGGGCAGGGAATTCAACCAACAACAGAACAATTTACTAATGACCTGTTTGATGTTTGGAAAGATCTTGATCCAAATAAAACCGTTTGGATAGAAGATGAAAGCAAGAATATTGGTTCTGTATCAATTCCGGAAGAGTTGTACGAAAAGATGAATAAAGCACCGGTAATTATTGTTGAGATGACAAAAGAATTAAGAGTAAATAGACTGATAAAGGAATACGCCTTGTTTGATCCCAAACAGCTTGAGCAATCAATTATGAAAATACAAAAGCGGCTTGGTGGCTTAAAAACACAGAACTGTATTAAATCAATTCATGAAAAGAAATTTAAAGAAGCTATTGATATCAGTTTGTCCTATTATGATAAAGCATATAATTTCGGCCTTGATAAAAAGAAAAAGCGAATAGCCGGACGCATTAAAGCAGAAGATAATTCGTCAGCTATTACAGCACGGAAGATTATTGATATAATAAAAGAAGTGCCTAAAGTGACTAAAGTTTAAAGTGAACTAAAGTTAAAATAGAAAAAGTTTAAAGAGACTAAAATGGCTATTTTTACTGTTGTTTCACTTCTCTGGCATCAACTACTTTAAATAATTTGTCAGACCGCCTTACCTGATCATCTATTGCTATTGAGAAATGTTCTCCCTTGCTTGCTTCATTAACCGATTTTCTGTCAACTCGTATATCCTTTATCTGCGAATAAACAACACCGGTTGTTGGTCCGGTAATTAAAATATCATCTCCAACTTTAAGAGTTCCTGTCTCAATCTTAAATTCCGCAACTTTTATTTTTGTGAAGTAGTTAATTGCTTTCCCAATATAAATTTTTCTTTTTGTTGCTCTGGATCCATAACGGTGGCTCCATTCACCAAGTTTTTGTCCAAGGAAATATCCATCCCAGAAGCCACGGTTAAAAACAGAAGAAAGTCTTTGTTCCCAGTTTTTTATTTTTCCTTCTCCGTAACTGCCGTTAATATATGCCTTTACTGCCTCATCATAACATTTGGTAACTGTATTAACATATTCAGGAGGTCTTGCCCGGCCTTCAATTTTAAGTACTTTAACACCGGCATCCAGTATTTTGTTAATGAAATTGATTGTACACAAATCTTTTGGTGACATTATATACTCATTGTCAATTTCCAGTTCATATCCCGATTCTTTTTCGGTAACCAGGTAAGGTTTTCTACAGGTTTGCATACATTCTCCCCGGTTTGCTGAATAATTCTGTTCGTGAAGACTCAAATAACATTTACCGGAGATAGCCATACACAGTGCCCCATGAGCAAATAATTCAATTGCAACCAGATTCCCACCTGGTCCTTTAATATTTTCTTCCCTGATGGTTTTAGTAATGGCAGAAACCTGTTCCAGATCTAATTCCCTGGCAAGCACCATTACATCTGCATATCCCGAATAGAATTTGATTGTTTCAATATTGCTGATACTGAGTTGGGTTGAAATATGAATGGGCATATCAACAGAACATGCATATTGAATAACTGATTGATCGGAAGCAATAATTGCATCAATTTTTTGCTCTTTAGCTTTTCGAACGACACTTTTCATAAAGCCCATATCCTTATCGTACATGATAGTATTTACCGTCAGGTATGTTTTTATATCATGTTCTTTACAAATGGATATAATTTTTGATATATCATCCATTGTAAAGTTATGTGAAGACCTGGCTCTCATATTTAATTGTTCAATCCCAAAGTATATTGAATCGGCTCCTCCCAGGATGGCTGCAATAAGCGACTCGAATGAACCCACCGGAGCCATTATATTTATATCGTTTCGTTCTATCATTTTTTCAGCACAATACGAACAGTGGTTCCTTTATTAATTTCTGAATAGTTGACAA
This sequence comes from Bacteroidota bacterium, assembly GCA_030631445.1. Lineage (GTDB taxonomy): Bacteria > Bacteroidota > Bacteroidia > Bacteroidales > VadinHA17 > JADFUQ01. The sequence continues at coordinate 3,439 of DAOVLD010000022.1, read as the reverse complement.
ATATCTTTCCACCATGATACATTTCAACAATGCGTTTTGATAAAGACAAGCCAAGTCCCCAACCTCTTTCCTTGGTTGTGTATCCGGGTTTAAAAATAGTTTTAAACTTCGATTTAGTCATTCCTCGTCCGGTATCAGAGATATCCAGATATGCTACCTGGACGTTGTCCTGAACATTGATATTGATAATGCCCTTCCCATTCATTGCATCAATGGCATTTTTACAAAGGTTTTCAATAACCCATTCAAATAAAGCAGCATTCAGTGGCAGGTTAAGCTCGTTCTCTTCAGAAAAACTAACATTAAATCTCACATTTTCTGATGTCCGGGATTTAATATACTTTACAGCACGCATTATTACAATAAATAAGTTAATAGTTTTTAGGGAGGGTTTGGATCCAATCTTTGAAAATCTTTCAGTAATTTTTTCGAGACGTGTAACATCTTTCTCGAATTCTTTCAGTATTTTTTCATCAAGATCTTTCATTTTTAGCAGTTCTACCAATGCAGCAAGTGAAGAAGTTGGCGTACCAAGTTGATGAGCTGTTTCTTTAGAGAGACCAAGCCAAACCTGGTTTTGTTCAGCTTTACGTGATGCGCTGAAGGCAAAATATGAAACAAGGATAAACAGGATGATAACTCCGAGTTGGACGAATGGGAAAAGTTCAAGTTTTGACAACAGAATTGAATCTTTGTAATAAATAAAATTATTGTTGTTATTACCAATTGAAAATTCAATAGCCTCATTTTGTTTTTTCATTTTTTTCAACTGCCTTGCCAGGTAATCAGGGTTATTTTCTTTATCAGGATCCAGATTTCGGGTTGAAATAATTTCATTATCAGAATTAACAAGAATAACAGGTACGGTATTATTATTTTCAATTATTTCAAAAAGAAATCCAAAATCGGTTTCTGTAATATCAAGATCAATAAGTTGTTCAGTTGCTTTTGCCCATAATTCAACCTTGTTCTTTTCCTCCTGTTTAAGTTGACTGACAAGTTTATTTGTATATAATAACGACCCCAGAGCTATCAGAACAGCTGACAGAATAAGAATAAATTTCCATCTTATTTTGCGTGTATAGATATTCATAATTGTTTTATTTCAGTAGTGTCATTTTCTTCCCACAGAATCCTGAAAGATGATTTTGGGATTGCATCAATTTTCGATGAATCCTTTTGCGATTCATCCCATATTATTTTGAATTTGTTTTTATTAGAAAAATTATCTGAAGGATACCTCGAAGTATCTTTGCTAAATATTCCTAATTCTTCCTGGAGTATTTTTTTTAGTTCGAGCCTCTCTTTTTTTAGATTCTTTTTTATTTCCAGTACTGCGGCTTTTTTGTCGTATGATACATGATAATCATCAGGGGTTCCTTCAATAGAGAGATATAGGCTTGTTTTACCAAATTCGTCATCTTTAATTTCTCCAAATTCTTCTGTCACGGGCTTTATTCTCTTTGTTTTGCCTGCCAGCACTTCTGATAATAGAACTTTTGTTTTGTATGAAAAATGATTATCAAAATAATGAATTCCTGAAAGAGAAATATTAAATGCAGATGAATGTATATCCATTTGCGGGATTGTAATTTTTTCATCACGAATAATTATACGATTAACAAGTTCGGAAAAATGTATGTGTTTCAATTCCGAAACGTTTATATAACGTGCAAGCCCAAGCATGGGCTCAAATTCGATCAATTCTCCGTCAGTAATTTTCACTGAACTTTCAGCAAGAATATTCTTTTTTATTATTTGTAAACTATTAGTCCATTGGGATGAAAAACTAATTTCTCCTGTAAGCATTCCGTTTACATGTTTATCAGTAATGAATTTCTGACCAAAATTATTAAAAGTATAAAATAATTTTTTAATATTTATGTTTTCCAGATTGCTTTGAGTACGTATAAGGAATTGACCATTAATGTTTTGAAACACAACACTGCTTCCTGAAAAATTCCCTTCCATTGATTTAAAAGTTACGGAATTAAAATTAAGCATTCCGGGTTTATATAATAAATTGCCACTAAAAGTGTTAGCTGTAAATCTCTTAAAATTTAATAATCCAATATCAAGGTAAAGATCCATATAAAAATTTTCAGGGAAAAAATAGGGTTTTGAACCATGATTTACGCTCTCCTTTTTACTAAGACTGTCGAGAAAAACAGAGGGATTAAAATGTTCTGCCAGAACGGTAGCTTCAAGCACAAGTGGTTTGTCCTTTCCTGAAATTTGTGATAATACATTTCCAATTTTGCCGTCTATTTCTATTTCATCGCCTCCAATATTCATTATTATTCTATCGAGTAATATTTTATCTCCTAATTTCAACCTTCCTTTAACATTATTAAATTCAAAATAACTACCCTTTGGTTTTAAATAAACATCATCAAATTCAAGGCATCCGTGGAGGTCCAGGTATTGCAGAAATTTCCATCCTTGTTTTCTGTTTTCAGCCAGTTTGCCAGAGAGGTTAATATCTGCATAGATTGTTCCTGAACCTTTTTCGATTTTTTTTATATCGAAAAACCCGATCAATTTTGCAAAATCAATCTCGCCAGATGCCTGAAAATCTATGATTGGGTTAGGGAAACCTGTTAAAATAAATCTTCCGTTCAGAATGTTTTCTCCAATGTTTACTTCGTAGTGATTAATATCCAGATTTGTTGTTAATAATTTGTTGTCAGAGCCATTGGTAATACTGCCGGCAACTTTATTTATTTTCAGATAATAATCAGTGTTTTTTTCTTTTATTTCGCCATCAGTAATTAAAAAATCAGATTCAATATGGGGAATTATTCCGGGACCATAACGACCGGAAAGGGTGGAATTTATGTTCAGGACACCTTTTACCTGATAATTTTTAATGCTCTTCGATATTTTTTCAGGTAGAATAATAACCAGCTTACTAATATCAAGGTTTTCTCCAATGATATTTAAATTCATTTTCTTTTCAGCTCTTGTTAGAAATTGACCAGCTATCTGAAAATCCAGATCAGAAACACTGATTTTCCCCTTGATAATATCATAATTACTATTAACAGCACGGAGTTTAAAAGATGTAACAGCGTTTATGTTTTTTATATAGCTTGTCTTATTTATTGAAAGGTCTCTTATAAGCAGATCAGAGCTGATTTCCAATCTTCCTGATTTTTTTGATAATTCTCCCCGCAAATTAAGCCGGTTAAGGAAAAATTTGAAATCAGAATGATTCATCCTGTTTAAATAGCAGGCTTCCATGTTGGTGAATCGGACATCTTTTAGTTGAAGCTTTACTTTTGATGCTGCAGTATCACTTGTTGTTTTCCAGACAATAAAGTTTTTTTCGCCATTATCGGATATTTCAATATGTAAATTACCGTTTTTTATATGAATGGCTTTTATTATGTAGTGTTTTTTGAACAGATCAGTCAGACTGAATTGAAGGAATAAATTT
>DAOVLD010000018.1 GCA_030631445.1 Bacteroidota bacterium | reverse complement strand
CTGATAATAAATGATTCAAACAAGGTTCCTCCGAAAAAGGGTGTTGCACCGGCTTCTCTATATATCTTTATTTTTGATTCAAGATCGTTTGTAATTAGTGCAGTACCAAAACCAAACTTAACTACATCGGTATATTCACCGCTCGATTGCATCAGGTTTTCAGCTTCACGAGTGCTAAGACCTTTATCCATAACCATTGTAAGCCCTACGTCTCTGGGTTTCTTTGTCCGTTCAGGAATATAAGGAAGACCAAAATTCATATTTTTCTTATTTTTTATATTTTTTAATCAATTTTCCGATTTTCGTATTTGTTTTCCATTCTGAATAAAAGATATAAAAAGTATCCATTATTCCGGGATTTATATTTAATACTTTATCAAGGTAAAAAAGCCCTTTCTTTTCATTACCAATTCCAAAATTAGCTATTGCCAGATAACAATAATTATGTATTGACATATCATTTTCCTTTTGTTCCACATCAAGTTCCAGTAAAGTTTCTGTCCATAATCTGTTTTTCACAAGCATTTCGGCCAGTTCCAATTGATAATCTTTATTTTCCGGATCAATCTCCAGAGCTTTTTTGTATGCATTATATGAACCACCTGCCTCACCTATCAGGTCTAAAACCTGCGCCAGAAAAATCTGGTATTCGGAATTATCAGGATCAAGTTTAATAGCTCTTTTTAAACAAAAAATAGTCTCTTCAAAATTATCTATTTCGTATGCTATACTGGCAAGGCCGTTCCATCCTTCGGCATATTCAGGTTCCTCAGCTATTGCCTCCCTGTAGTATTTTTCAGCAAGATCGTATTTACCCAGTCTTTCATAACAATAAGCCATACCCATAAAACCATCAATACTGTCATATTCAATTTTCATATAATCGTGATATTCAATTAAAGCTTCCTTGTATTTACCCTGATCAGTAAGAATATTAGCTTTATAAAACAGTGCGAAAGCATTTTCATCATTAACAGCAAGAGTAAAATCAAAGGCTTCCAGAGCATCTTTTTTCTTCCCGAGTTTATTATAAATTACTCCCAGATTGAACCATGTATTCTCTGAAAAGGGATCCTCATCAAGATAATTTAAATAAAGTTTAACACTTCTTTCCAGATCACCCATTTTCTCATAAGCAAATCCAAGCTCATATAAATATTTATTATTACCGGGATTTAGATGCATTGCCCGTTCAAGGAAATTAACAGACTCTTTGTAGAAATTCTGATGTTGAAGTGATAATGCAATCCCATAAAGAATTTCTTCCTCATTATCAACATCTGGCTCAACAGCTTTATTGTAACTTTTTAATGCTTTGGAAATATCTCCCATCAATGAATAAGCAGTTCCCTTTATTATATAAAATTCGGGGTTTCCTGATTCAAGAACTTCAATATCCCGAAGGATTTTCATTGATTTAATTGGCTGTCCACGTTCAATCAGAACCTGTGCTTTCTTAAGTTGTATAGCAGTTGATTGAGGATGTTGTTTTGTAGCCTGAACAATTACTTCAAGTGCCTTGTTGAAATTACTAATTTCAATATAGTAGTTGATAATACTCTCAAAATCCGAGACATCAAAAAAATTGCTTTTTCTATTTGCTTTTGCAGCTTCATACTGCTTCACCAGATCTGTTACCTCATCATCTTCCTCTGAAAAAAACCTGTCTTCGTCCATAATTTTTATCCTGATTCTTCTGCGCAAATTTACAATTATTTATTGGTTTTTGGGATTCATGTTTAAAGTTTCCAGATAGTTTAGTTGAGTAAGTTAAATGGTTGAGTGAGTTGAGTGGTTGTATACGTATCTACTGCACAGATCTGCTGTTGTTTTCCTTAAAATTCTCAAAACATTGTAAAGCTTCATTCTTGAAACCGGTGATCTCATTAAACAGGTAAGGATATGTTTTCAGGTTATTCTCAAGTAGAGAATATATCACTTGTAACCTGTTAGAATAGCTATTCCCACGCTTAATTAATTTGTTAATATTTTGCTCACTCTCAGTCTGCATACAAACGTTTTTAAGCGAGTAGTAAATATCATTAAACTTCAATATGTTTACAGCAGCTTCTTTTCCATACCTTGAAAGAAGGGTTTTCCACAACGAGAAATCAGGATCATAAACGGAAGTATTCCATTGGTAATCAGCAACAGTTGAATATTTCACCTGATACTGCTCAGATGTCATTGCCCCATTTATATACATATGGGGACCATTATTATATTTTTCGAAATTTTCCGGAAGGTCAACATCGTAAGGTTCGAAAAGATTACACAATTTAACCTTACCGGGATATAGTGCGGGATAACCTCCATAGTCTGAACTCAGACCACGTGCATATAAAGTATTATCCCAAAGCATCGGGTTCCTGCCAATCAGCTTTTTATACCGGAATATATCAGCCATATCGATGGACAAAGACCGTACTGTCGGTCCTGTCCATATAACTGCAACATCGCCTGGTATCTGTGGTATAAAATCACGGAAATATTGTTCAGCCCTTCCCCTGCTCTTATCAATAAATTCATTCAGGTACCATGGGGGACAAAATTCAAGACGAGTACCGGGGTAATCGTTTTCTATCCACGAATATATCTCATTCACAATATGTGCCTGTGCATTCTGAAGATTAATAAATCTTTTTTTATCTTCAGGCGTATATAGTGTATAAAGTTTCCGGTAATCTCTTTCGTGTGGCACAAAATCATCTGCCATCAGCATGAGTGTTTTTGCTCCGGATAATAGACCAATACGGTAAACCGATTTCAGTTTCGCAATACTTTTTGGATCAGAATGCACAAATACATATCTCAATTCTTCACTCAAAGAATCGGTATGCATTTCGTAATCAAAATGATAATATGGGTTCACCATAATAGCAAGATCGGTAATACCGTTTTTTTTACATTCAACACCGGCATTTTTTACACCTGCTTTATATAGATCATCAGGGGCATACCAGTCTTTCCTGCCCCTTGTCTGGCCATATCCAACATAGGCTTTGTTAAACTTGAGTAAGCTCATTTCAGAAATCAGACTAATATCCCTATCCATCTCTTCTTCATTCATCCACGCAGAGAATAAATATGACCGGCCCGTGAAATCAGGCCAATCAATGATATTTGCTGAATTCAAGACAAAATCATCCTTGTTAAGAAGTTGTATCAGTGTGGTTACAGCATAGTAATCACCAACAGGATTATTACCTGTTATAAAAATAACCTGTGGTTTTTCAGGCAGATTAGAAATTAAATATCCCTGTTGATGTTCTGTTATTTTATCTAAAGGTAAACTTGTTGAATACTGTCTGAACAAATCATTCCGACCAAGACAGAAAATTGTTGTCAGTGTATCCGGGATTTTTCCTGAACCATCAAAAATGATTTCAACTCCGCTGAAGTCAAAGGAACTGTCCAGATTATGCACAATTATTGTATCAAGTCTTTGTTTCAATAACTGTGCAGCTGCCATTGTTTCAATTGCCGGTGATGAAGGAACCAGAATTACAGGATAATGGTAACTATTGCTATCTGGTATAAAATATGAATAATCCCCCGTTTCCTCTACCACCTTTGGAGCGGGTAATAAAAGATCAGTTTTATTGTAACTATGATCTATGTATGAATTTAAACGTTCAAGTGTAGAAAAGTTCCATCTTGAATAGCGAAAATCAACATTGTCAATCCACATAGTTCCGGTACCCTTTAATCCGAGGAATATTTTAACGTATCTTGCATTATCAGGGATATCCCCTTCAGAAAAAGGATAGTTATAAGACCTTCCGTTCACTCTTGCCCAGTCAAACTTATTAATATGCCAAAAGTTTGAGAACGAATAACCTTTAAAGGAGTTATCAATATAGGTTCCTGTATATGGGTAATAACATTTACCATTTACTGGTATCTTGTTTTTATCATAGTACAAGAGGCGAATATTTACAGCCTGATGTATTTTTGTACCCAAACGTAAGGTGGAAGGAGAAATATTCTCCAGCCGGATATCATATGAAAACGAATAGTTTCCGGGAATAACACGAATAAAATCGGTCATAATCCCCTCACCCATCAAATCAGTTTCACTTGCTGATTCGCGTATTATTTTTATTGAATGTATTCCTTCTGATACATCATTCTCTGAATATTCTTTTTTATCCAAACTCACCCACTTAACATGTTCGCCCACTTTATTCCATCCCTGAATAAAAGATGACAGATCTATGGTATCACTGGAGAAAAATTTCCCAAGTTCAAATGAAGGATTATGAACAAGATTCCCACTGTTTTTCTGCGTGTTTCTGACCTGGTAAGGAATAGTGAAAGGATCTTTACTTGACCAGACAGCCTGGATATGAGTTGATGTCTTTTTGCCTGTGCAACCACCGGCAAAGAAAAAACCGGCTATCAAAATCAAATAACCCACAAACCATAAAATATTTAGACTTCTATTATACATATATTAATATTTTCTGTTAAAAACAACTCGTATAAAAATACAAAAAAGATTCCAACGCAACCATTAGTTGCATTTTTTCATCTAATAAAGTAACGGGGAATTTTCCCATAAATTTTTATTACATGAAAAGAACTTTAATCAAAGTTTTTTGTTCCAACAATTCCGGCAAACACTATTTTATTACTTGTCAATTCAAACTTTATTTTACGATATACTTATTCCTATTAATGAAAACATTCAGTTTTTAAATAAGAAACCCGTTACCCTCTACCCTAAATTTACCTATTACGTAACTATCCGGGGCCTGTCCAGGTCCCGGTTAGTTTTTTTGGCTAGCAATGAGAGTGTTTTTAAGCAGCGATACAATAGTCATAGGACCAACACCTCCGGGGACAGGTGTTATGAAACTGCATTTTGGGGCAACTTCGTCGAATGCAACATCACCAACCAGTTTCCATCCCGATTTTGTTTTATCCGATTTGATCCTGGTAATACCAACATCGATTACAACTGCACCATCTTTTACCATATCAGCAGTTAAGAATCGGGCTTTCCCCATGGCAACAATAACAATATCTGCTTTTGAAGAAAGCTCAGCGATATTTGGAGTACGGCTGTGACAAAGTGTTACTGTAGCATTTCCAAGTGAGGTTTTTCTCGATAACAGAATACTCAACGGTTTACCAACAATATTGCTCCGCCCGATAATGACACATGATTTTCCCGGGATCTCAATTTTATATCTGTTCAATAGCTCAATTATACCGGCAGGAGTAGCAGAAATATATGAAGGAAGACCAATAACCATGCGTCCGATATTTACCGGATGAAACCCATCCACATCTTTTTTGGGATCTATTGTTTCAATTACCCTATGTTCTGATATATGATCAGGCAAAGGAAGCTGGACTATCATACCGTCAATATCTTCATCACAATTGAATTCAGCAATTTTTTCCAGCAATTCATTTTCGGTGACAGATTCCTTCATTCGTATAACTGTTGACCTGAAGCCCACCCTTTCGCAAGCTTTTTCTTTGTGTGAGACATAAGTTTCACTTGCAGCATCTGTACCAACAAGAATAGCTACAAGATGAGGGATCTTACCTCCCTTTTTTTTGATATCAGCAACTTCATCAGCAATTTCCTGTTTAATCTGATTGGCAACATTTTTTCCGTCAATAATCTGGTACATAATAAATTTATTTTAAACTATAAATCCATTTTCTTTAATAATGGCTTTTTCCTTTTTTGTTATACATAATAAAAATTATTGGAATACTGGAATGTTGGAATACTGGGAAATCAAACATTCCGTTACTGTATTGCTTATTGTTCCATTTTTAAAATGTTATATATATTGAAATTAAACTATTCGCATTTTTTTATAAATTAAACTGTTACGAGTTTCGTGTTACGGGTAAATGCATATTTCTTTGCTCTTTGCTCTTTACTCTTTTCTTCTCCTTTTCTTCTCTTCCCATTTTTCCATCTTTCCACTATTCCATTCTTCCATTATCCCATTATTCCATTCTTCCCCATTATCCTGGCCATATTCTTTTTATTTGACACCATTTTCATCATTTTCTTTGTCTCGCTAAACTGTTTTATCAAACTGTTTACTTCCTGGATAGTTGTACCGCTGCCATTCGCTATTCTTTTTCTTCTGCTGCCATTCATAACATTAGGATATTCCCTTTCTTCAGGGGTCATAGACTGAATAATTGATTCAATTCCTTTAAAAGCATCATCATCAATATCCATATTTTTCAATGCCTTTCCGGCACCAGGGATCATTGATGCAAGCTCTTTAACATTTCCCATTTTCTTGATCTGCTGGATCTGTGCGACAAAATCATTGAAATTGAACTGGTCTTTAGCAATTTTCTTTTTCAGCTTTCTTGCTTCCACCTCATCATATTGCTCCTGTGCTTTCTCAACCAGTGAAACTACATCACCCATTCCCAGGATCCTGTCAGCCATCCTGTCGGGATGAAAAACATCAAGAGCATCCAGTTTTTCACCTGCACTAATGAATTTAATAGGTTTATGAACAACCTCACGGATAGAAAGAGCCGCACCACCACGAGTATCTCCATCGAGCTTGGTAAGTACAACACCTTCAAAATCCAGTCTCTCATTAAACTCCTTAGCAGTATTAACCGCATCCTGCCCTGTCATCGAGTCAACTACAAAAAGAGTTTCCTGGGGGTTTAGAACTTCCTTAATTGCCGATATCTCTTTCATCATGGTTTCGTCAATAGCAAGCCTTCCGGCTGTATCAACAATCAAAGCGTCATATCCTTGTTTTTTTGCATGCTTAATAGCCGTTTTTGCTATTTTCACAGGATCCTGGTTATCTTCTTCAGTATATACAGGAACATTTATCTGCTCACCTATTACTTTAAGTTGTTCGATTGCTGCAGGTCTGTAAACGTCACAGGCAACAAGAAGGGGATTTTTCCCTTTCTTCTTTTTTAAAAGTCCGGCTAATTTACCTGAAAAAGTAGTCTTCCCTGAACCCTGTAATCCGGACACAAGTATTATTGCAGGGTTCCCTTTCAAATTAATCTCCTCACTGATTCCTCCCATCAGTTCAACTAACTGGTCGTGTACCAGTTTTATTATCATCTGTCCTGGCTTCACAGCATTAAGAACATTTTGTCCCAGGGCATTATCCTTAACAGTATCGGTAAACGACTTAGCTATTTTATAGTTTACGTCAGCATCAAGCAAAGCTCTCCTGACTTCTTTCAGGGTTTCAGCAATATTTATTTCGGTTATTCTGCCCTGACCCTTAAGCAGATTAAATGATCTCTCAAGTTTGTCACTTAAATTTTCAAACATTCTATGGAATATGTTATAAGTTAATGGTTATATGTTAAGTTAAGCTATTCGGATTTATTTTAACATCATTCTAATGTTACGGGTTACGAGTTTCGGGTTACGGGTTCATTACATTCTTTCGGGTACATCGATACCAAGCAATCCCATGCATTTTTCAATTGTATATCCTGTAATCTCAGACAATTGTAATCTAAAATTTCTTGTTTCATAATCATCAACGCTAAGGATACTAAAATCGTGATAAAACTGGTTAAATTCTTTTGTCAGTTCATAACAATAATTTGCAACCACTGCAGTTGTCATCTGAATACCTGCATCCCGAACAACTTTCGGGAATCCAGCCAATATTTTTATCAATTCAATCTCTTTTTCGTTGGGTTCAAAGCCGGTATCTGTCTTTTTCTGAATTTCAATATTTTTTTCTACAGCTTTCCTCAGAACCGATTTAATACGTGCATAGGTGTACTGAATAAAGGGGCCTGTATTCCCATTGAAATCAATTGATTCTTCAGGATTAAAGGTCATGTTCTTCCTGGGGTCTACTTTCAGAATGAAATATTTCAGGGCACCCAGACCAATAATCCTGAAAATTTCCTCTTTTTGTTTTTCAGAATATGTATCAAGTTTCCCAAGTTCTTCTGACATATCTCGGGCCGTATCAATCATTTCACTTATCAGATCATCTGCATCAACCACTGTTCCTTCCCTCGATTTCATTTTCCCCTCGGGCAGTTCAACCATCCCGTACGACAAATGATAAATATCTTTAGCCCATTTATACCCGATCTTATCCAATAATAGTACAAGTACCTGGAAATGATAATTCTGTTCATTTCCAACAACATATATCTGCCTGAAGAATTTAAAATCATCGTATCTTTGATAAGCGGTCCCCAGATCTTGTGTCATATAGACCGCAGTCCCATCAGAACGAAGCAGAATTTTTTCATCCAGACCTTCCTTCGATAGATCAACCCACACCGAACCATCCTCTTTTTTGAAAAGAAATCTTTTTTCAAGTGCCCGGAGCACAATTTCTCTACCTGTTATATAGGTATCCGACTCATAATATATCTTATCGAAACTAACGCCAAGGGATTTATAAGTCTTGTCAAATCCCTTATAAACCCAACCATTCATCCGGTTCCACAAATCAACAACCTCTTTGTCTCCATCTTCCCATCTGCGAAGCATCTCCTGCGCCTCTTTTATTAATGGTGCAGTCCGGACAGCTTTATCCTTATCAGTTCCCTTTTCGATCAATGACTGAACCTGCTTTTTATATTCCTTCTCAAACTTCACATAAAAATCACCAACCAGTTTATCGCCTTTTTTTCCTGCTGTTTCAGGAGTTGTACCTCTCCCCCATTTTTGCCATGCCAGCATAGACTTGCAAATATGTATTCCCCTGTCGTTAACAATATTCACTTTCTTAACCCGGTAGCCGTTTGCTTCAAATATTTTTGAAAGAGAATATCCTATTAGGTTATTCCTTATATGACCGAGATGAAGGGGTTTGTTTGAATTTGGAGAAGAGAACTCAACAAGAATAGTTTTGCTTTCAGAACCCGGTTTTTTTAATCCAAAATCAGGATCCGTTATCATATCTTTAAACACTTCAGTCCAATATTTTTTATCCAGTACAAGATTCAAAAAACCTTTAATAGTATTGAACCCGGTAATTTCCTTAACATTTTCCTGCAGATAATTTCCAATTTCTATTCCTGTCTCCTCAGGTTTCTTTTTTGAAAATCTCAGAAACGGAAATACTACTAATGTTATATCACCTGTAAAATCCTTACCGGTTTTCTGCAATTGTATTTGTTTTTCATCAACTTCGTAGTTATACAATGAAAAAACTGCTTCTTTAACCTTATCTGTCAGTATCTTTTCCATACAGGCTTCTTACTATAATTTAAAGGCGTTAATTGAAAGGACAAAGATAATGATATGTTTGGAAAGGCCGAATCGTAAAAGCGGAAGAAAAAACTACATAATAATTTTTCAAAACTATTAATTTTTTTTATATTTGTTGTGTAATCATGTATAATGTTGTTTAAGGATATGGATAAGTACTTAACCATAAGTCAAGCTGCTGATATTTTAAGAATTAGTCCTGAAACACTTAGAAGATGGGATAATAACGGGAAATTTAGAAGTTCACGGCATCCCATCAATAATTATAGAGTTTACTCCGAAGAACAAATTATTAATTTAGTTGAAGAACTTCAATTAGAAATATCACATCGCCCTCAGATCTTAGAAAAAGAGGCTATCTTGCCATACTTTTCAAGTGAATTTGGAAAACTATTTAATTACGACGCAATCAAATATTTAAATCAATTAGACACAAATTCTATTGATTTAATATTTGCTGACCCACCTTATAATATTAAAAAAGCAGAATGGGATACTTTTTCTTCTCAAAAAGAATATGTTGATTGGAGCATGGAATGGATATCCGAAGCTCATAGAGTCTTAAAACGAACAGGTTCATTATATATTTGTGGCTTTTCAGAGATTTTAGCAGACATAAAATGGTCTGCATCTCACTTATTTAAAGGTTGCAAATGGTTAATTTGGTTCTACCGAAATAAAGCCAACTTGGGTAATGGTTGGGGGCGTTCTCATGAAAGTATTTTGCATTTTAGAAAATCTAAAGATTTTATTTTTAACATAGACGAAGTTCGCATTCCCTATAATGAACATACTTTAAAATATCCGAAAAGGACACAAGCCGAAACGTCTCAATATTCAAATGGTAATAAAAAGGATTATATATGGGAGCCAAATCCACATGGAGCAAAACCTAAAGATGTATTAGAAATACCAACAATATCAAATGGTGCCTGGGAAAAATATTCTCATCAAACTCAAAAACCGGTTGAGTTGCTCAGAAAAATAATACTCGCGTCATCAAATCAAGATAGCATTATTCTTGATCCTTTTGGAGGCTCAGGAACGACTTATGCTGTTGCTGAAGCATATAAAAGAAAATGGCTTGGAACAGAATTACAAATTGAATATTGTCAAATTATTCAAAAAAGACTATCTGACAAGGAACATATATCAAGAATTTTCAGTGCTAAAGATGAATATGAATCTCAAAAAAGGAGAAAAAATCTAAGAGGATAGAATCTTATATAAATCTTTTGTAATTAATTCTGAAAAAGGCTTCATATAATCCGAATATGGTTTCTTTTTTATAACAGGAGGTGGATCAAGATAATACACACCTTCTAATTTTGTTAGAAATTTAGAGTAAACCATAAACAATCCGGATACCAATGTAAAACTGATATTATCACTCTCTTTCCTTTGAACATCATTCAAGAAAATTCCAATTACCTTTTGCGGATGCTTAACAAATTTTTCTAACAGAATTTTATCAATAAACATTTTACCCATTCTGTCCTTTGAAGTTGTTTTAACTGATACAACAATCTCATGTTCATCTATTGATTTTGAAGAAGATTTAACTTTTTTATATGGAGAAAGAACCAAATCATTTTCACATTTATATATTTTAGTGCCTTCACCTGTTTCATAAGGAATTTGAAGAACAATTTTTTTATTAGATATCCCAATTTCTGTGAAGACTATTTTTATTAATTCTTCAAAACGATTTCCAACATGTTTCCTTGCACTGTTCGGATTTACTAATAAATCTAACCCTGCACCAATAGATTGCTGAATAGTATACAGAGTCTTATCTATATCAGACTTTTCGTCTTCAGAAATTGGAGATTTTGATTTGATTTTCCCAAAAATGATTTTCAGTTCATCGAACTTATCAGAAAAGCCATTTTCTGTTTCAATAAACAAGGTTTTATTTATTGGTCTTATATATTTTACAGTTCCTGCAATTTCAGAAGAATATATTCTATAGTCATTTTTTTCTTCAAAATGGCTTAATACATTTGGCAAATACTGTAAAATCCTCTTTGTAATATTTCCAAAATCTTCTAAATCATGTTTAACTGTTTGTAAATCCTTATCTAATGGAATCATGTTTTTTTTTTTTCAAATATAGTCTTTTCTTTGAGTTTTCATTTTTTTTCATATTTCCTTAACAAAACCACCGTCAGAGTTTGTGACCACTGGCGGAGTTTTAGTATCAATTACCCTTTCGGTGGTTTTTAACCCCGAAAGTGGTTTAAATTCACATGTATGATCAATGTTTAATATGAGTTTTTAAACCATGATTAGACACTTAACTTTATATAAAGATACCTATAAATATTATTGTATAGCCATACACTTTATAATATCTTCGCTAAGACAATTTTTTTATTAATACAGGGTTATTTAAGGTGTAATGTATTAATGATAGAATGATAAAATGATAGTATTCACACATTTACGCATTTAATCATTCACACATTTAATCATTTACGCATTTAATCATTTAAGCATTTCCACTAAAATAAAAATAGAACCATATAATTTAGTAATGTCAATAGATCAAAATTATTAAAGCTAATAACCTTCATATCGTTTCATTCAATATCCCCGATCCTCCGAATTACGGAGGGGTTATTGATAAATAATACAAAAGTAACTCAATCAAATTCATAGCCGAAGTAACAAAACTGATTTTAGAATTTTCTATATTTGAGATATTAAAAGGTTAGGGGTATGATTTCAATTTTAATTCCTGTGTATAATTTTGACCTGACATCAATGGTCAGTTGCCTTAGTAATGCTATTGAAGATTCAGAGATATATAATGAAATAATTATAGGGGATGATGGATGTGAAAAGTCATATAGGTCTACATTTCATAAGCTTGCCAGGTTAAAAAAGGTAAGATTACTGGTTAGTGAAAAGAATATTGGCAGGGCAGCCATCCGCAACCGTCTTGCTGAAATAGCATCCTGTGATTACCTTCTTTACATTGATGCCGATGCACTTATACCTGCCAGTGCATCACAATATCTTGATAAATGGGTAAATTATATGAACATATCACCTGTTATGTGTGGGGGGACTGCCTACCGGGATGTTCCGCCTAATGATCCTGACAGGTACCTGCGATGGCAATATGGCTATTATAAGGAGCAGAAATGCGCTAAAAAGAGAAACAGAAAACCTTATGCTTCCTTTTCAGGTTTTAATTTTTTAATTGAAAAGGAAGTACTTAAACGGGTGCGGTTTAATGAAGAACTAAGAAATTACGGGCATGAGGATACACTGCTGGGTTACCAGTTGATGAAGGCAGGTATACCTTTACTACATATTGATAATCAGCTGATACACGATGGTTTGGATAATAATCGTGAATTCATTATCAAAACCCGTGAAGGTGTGCAAAACCTGAGTATTTTATATGACAAGGTTACTGATAAAAAGGCTTTTATAAGGAGTGTGAAACTTCTTGGGGTCTTTGAAAAACTTCATACAATTGGAATAACAAGGGTTCTTGCCCTGATATATAAAAAGAACAAGAGGAGAATTGAGATTATGCTCCGTTCCCGAAAAAGTTCATTAAAGATATTTTCAGTCTATAAGTTGGGGCTCTTTTGTTATTACAGGCATGGTTACAAATAACTACTCGTTAACACATTTTAAACTTTACTCCGCACTTTTTTACTTGCAATGTTTCATTAAATTTGTGGTTTATGTTAAAATAACAAACTCTCATGAATAAATTCACCACCTTATTCAGTCTGTTAATATCTGCGTTTATTCTATCAATACCGGTTTTCTCCCAGGGATACCGGATAGAAGTTAAAATAGAGGGTTTAAGGGACACAAGTATTTACCTGGCATACCATTTTGGTGATAAAAAATTAGTTCGGGACACTCTTTATCTTGACAAACAGGGAGAAGGAGTTTTTGAAAATGAAAAAAAGCTTGATGCCGGTATTTACCTGATAGCTTTACCTAATATGAACTTTTTCGAATTGATTGTGGATAAGGATCAGGAATTTTCAATTTCAACGGATACAACCGATTTACTCAAATTTTTAAAGTTCAACGGATCAACCCAGAATAGTATTTTTATTGAATATCAGAAATTTATGGCTGAGCAGCAAAAGAGATCAGGGTCTCTTGCAAACAGGCGAAAACTTAATAAAGAAAATCCTGATTCCCTTGAGGCAATCACTGAAGAAATGAAAATGCTGGATAGGAAGGTAAAAGAATACTGGAATATGATAACCAGCGAAAATGAAGGTATGCTAATAAGTAGTTTGATAAATGCTATGCGACCTCCTGAACCACATGATTTCGAAATACCCGATGATATTGCAAACAAAGATTCGATGAGGTGGGTTCTTGGATACAATTATAATAAGGACCATTTCCTGGATAGTATTGATTTTTCAGATCAACGGTTACTCAGAACACCAGTGCTTCAGGCAAAAATTGACAGGTATTTTAACAATGTCCTGATCCAAAAACCCGACTCGGTAATACCTGAAATAACAAAAATAGTTAACAGGTGCAGAGCAAATGATAAAGTTTTCCAATATGTAGTTATCTATCTGCTGAATAATTTCCTGAAATCTAATATCATGGGGATGGATGAAGTATTTGTAAGGGTTGCTGAAGATTATTATCTATCGGGTGAAGCTGATTGGGTTGATTCTACTTCACTGGTAAAAATCCGCGACAGGGTATATAAGCTCAAACCCAATCTTATCGGTAATATTTCCAGGGATTTAAAAATGGAAACCGAAACAGGAGAATGGATTTCATTACACCAGATTAATGCTAAATATATTGTATTATATTTCTGGGAAACTGATTGTGGTCATTGTAAAAAAACAACACCAATGCTTTACGATATTTACAAAAAAAATAAGGATAAAGGTCTTGAAGTATTTACAGTTTATACCCAGGATAATAAACAAGAATGGCTTGATTATATCAATGATAAAGAATTTGACTGGATAAATGCCTGGGATCCAAACCACACTACCTATTTCAGGTTATTCTATGATATTTACAGTACACCCACCGTTTATCTGCTCGATGAGAATAAAAAAATAATTGCCAAACGAATAAGTGTCGAAGCACTTGGAAAAATGCTGGATAATTTACTTTAGGTTTAGGATTAAGAGATTTTACTAAACAAACTTTTCAAGAATAAAGACAACTGATAAATCGAAGAAAAATCAAAATTTTTATTACTTGTTTTCAAGCACAATTGAATTACACCATCTTTCTCATTGACAGTTACAATATATTCCTGCTTGCCTGCTACTGTAACATTAAGTCCAATCCTTTCAAGAGCTTTTTTTGTCCACAACCCGGCTAATCCCTTACCAGATAATCCAATTTCCCCTTTATAATCCACCGGTAACAGGAAATCACCTTTATGCAAATCAAATTGCAAATCAGAGTCTTTAAATATATCAGCAAAGCGGTTATTTAGTACAAGGTCCTCCGGTGCACCTGATAAAATTTCGTGTGGCAGCATAAGCCATATTTTATCAGCCCGGTGCATTGCAATATTCAAATCATGTGTTGAAAAGATAATAGTTTTTCCTGTGTTGGTAGCCAGGTCGTTCAGAATCTGGATAATCTCATATTTACCCGGCAGATCGAGAAAAGCAGTTGGTTCATCCAGGATCATAATCCCGGTTTCCTGTGCCAGTGTTCTTGCTATCATAGCTCTTTGTCTCTCGCCATCCGAAATTTCGGAAACAGATTTCTGTTCAAATCCTTCCAGCCCGGCTAACCTGATCGCCTGTTGCACCAATTGCCTGTCACGTTGTTTCAATCTTCCTGCCCAGTTAGTATGCGGAAACCT
>DAOVLD010000219.1 GCA_030631445.1 Bacteroidota bacterium | reverse complement strand
ATGGATCCTCTCCGGCGCCTTCCATTATTCTTCCCCAACGAGGGTCACGGGCAATATCTACCATCGGTGCAAAAGTCCAGTTAAGTCCTTCTGCCGATGCTTCAATTGCTGCAACCCGGGCACCCTGTTCAATAGCTTCAAGATCCCAGGAGGCAGTTTCACCAAGGGGTACAGGAAAAATAGTCCTGTGACCATGTATCACGTCAAAACCAAATATCAGAGGTATACCTAATCTTGTTTCTTCCACAGCTATGCGCTGAAGATCACGAACATATTTAGTGGTTATAGCATTGAATACAGCCCCTGCTTTTCCTGCTTTAATATCTTCCTTGTAACTGTCGCGCATTGTCGGACCGGTACTGGTCCAACCGCTTGTGTACAATACTGTTTGTCCGATTTTCTCATCTATAGTCATCTCCGCAAGGAGTGAATCGATAAAATGATCTTTTTCATTTTTTGCAACCTCTTGTTTCCCACATGAGGAAAAAACAATAACCAGTAAAAGTATCAAACCAATGTTCTTTTTCATTTTGATTTATTTTTGAAGTTTTTAATTTTCATGAAAGCCAAAATTAAAAAAATCATTTAATTGTGTCGTTAAACCGTTCAGACCGGGTGGTATAGAAAAAAAACTAAGGTTTCCAGAAATCGTTAGGTTCAAGCCCGCATTCTTCGATCATCTGCAGACTGTATTCAAGGTAGCCCAAATCACTGGCTCCGTTGTTTGTGCCCAAAGTGAATTTTACACTATGCTCTTTTGCTTTCTTTATGAATTCAGCAGAAGGAATTTTGTACCTTGCATTTATCTCCAAAGCAATATTGTTTTCTTTCAATGCATCAATAACCTTCTGCATCCGTTCCTCTGTCCATAATTCATCATACATTTCTCTTATTATCTCAGGCAGAAAAGTAGGGTTAACATAAATATTAATTGGTTCATTATTAAGTATCTCAACAATCTGGTTGACATAGTAATTAATAAACGAATCGACATCTTCAACAAATACTTCATCTTTCATCCATAGTCTTGTTCTTCTCCCTTTGTTATCATAATATGTCAGTGCATCGGTAAATACATAATCGAACAGAGCTATTGTATCCGGCGAGAACGCGTTAATCCATTCCCTGCCTTCTGCCTGCATACCATGGTAAACCGTATAATCTTTAACCGAATTATAATATTTGTTCAGGTCAGAGTCGTTTTGAACAGGAAACCCTACACCACAATTTGCAGCAACTCCATATTTGATCCCTGTTTTTTGAGAATGTTCAAGGAGTTGTTCCATTGTAAGACCACCTTTCAGATGTGCATGCAGGTCAATGATCTCGTACCCTGCCTGTTTTAAAGAATCAATTTTTTTTATCCTGGCATCTTTTTGGGTTTCTGATACCGGGTTATTACATCCGGATACAAGTACCAGAAGTAAGATTGGAACAAATAATCTGAAAAAATTAAAATGTTTCATAATGTGTTTCATTTTTAAAAATGTTTTAAAATAAAGATTTAACCGCAAAGTTCGCTAAGAATATCTATGTTTCTTCGCCCAGTCGCCCTCTCGCCAAATCGCTCCGTGCTCTCTGCCTACTTACTACATACTTTTTACTTCTTACTCTCCTCTTTGTTACTCCATTCTTCCAGTTTGGATAAGATAAAATCAATAATCTTTTTGTGTTCTTCTTTACCTGTACCTTGAATGTGTATTGGTTTTTCAAAAGTCATATAAATTGTTTTCTCAGGATAGATAGGCCCAAGTGCTTTAATGAATTTACCTTTTCCCCAGTAGTCGGTTTTAATTGCTACAGGAACTACCTGAACACCTGCTCTGCAGGCCAATTTTACTCCCAGTGAGTTAAATTCATCCGGAACAAATTCAACTTTCCTTGTTTTTTGGGGGAAGATAATAATTGAGGTGCCTTTTTCAAGGAACTTTTTCCCCTGGTTCATAACCAAAGCAAGATCTTCTCTTGAGTTTGTCCTGCTTACCACTATCGGATCCCTGGAACGCATAATCGGACCAAAAACAGGAAGGTTAACAAGACTGTCTTTCACAACAAAAGTCACTTCCTTTTCAGAAGCAATAATACACGGGAACACCAATGTTTCAAGCGTGCTCATGTGGTTGCTGACAAAAACAACAGGGCCGTCACTCTGACGTATATTGTCTAATCCCTTAATATGAAACCTGCCACCGAAATTTTCAATCAGTTTCATAACACTGTGTGATGAGATTACCCACGCTTGCCTGTCTAATTGGCCTTTTATAGCTAATCGACGGGCCTTAAACACCAGATGTAAAAACCTGATAATGAAAAACAAACTGGAGTTCTTAATTAGTCTGTTCGATTTTCTCCGGGTGCCGGAAGGTGTGAAATATGTATCGGATGCAAAAAGACTTTTCATATAAATGGATTATCAATTTTGTACAAAGGTTTGCAAATTATTTATAATTCAATTTTTATTTTTTTGAAGAGTTACAGTTTAAGCTGATACTTAACTCCGATTATATGATGTAGCTTATCATTGTTATAATAATCCTGCAGAAAATAGAATATTTCCAATTCATTTTTCTTCTTAAATCCGTATTCTACACCAACTTCGTACCTGCCTTTATAAAATGATTTCTCGTTACTTTTCTGGAACAGTTCCCATGAAATATGTGGATTAAATTTAAATTTCTTAATATCGTATTTAGCCTGGAGACGGTACCGGAAGTACGATCTGTTTTCCCCTGTTTCTCCGGCAAAGTCAGTATAATTTGTATATCTTAAACGGAGTTCCAGTTCCAGGCGGTTGATCTCATATTTTGGTTCTGCATCGAATGCAAATCTGTGAAGATATTCGGGTTCATCATTAGTATAATCCCCGATAAAACGGTAATATCCACTTAATTTCAGAAACTTAAAAGGTTTATAATTTAGTCCGCCTTGCAGGATAAGTTCGCTGAAATCCAGGAAGTTACTGAATCTAAACTCAGGATTGATCTCAAGATTCAGATCAGGTAACAGATCAATTTGGAGTTCGAATTCAAATCTTTCATAAGTTTTCGGTTGCTGAGCATGCAGTAATGTACCTAAGAATTGAAGTAATAAAAATACTCCTGTGAGTGCAGTGATACGGGAAAACTTATTCATTTTATTTCAATTTGAAGCTTTCTGAAGAAAAATGCAATTTAGTTAAAATTTACTTTTTGTATGCAATCCTTAATTATTGAACTGAAATTCAAATCAATTTACTATTTTGTAAGAAATTTATACAGATCATGAAACTTCCATGTTTTATTAATGCACAAATAAAAATGATTAAATAACGGTTGCGCAACAGTATCCGGATTTTTTCACATGGAAGTTCACGAGCGGGTTTGCGCCATGGGTTTTTGTGGGAGCGAGTAACAAATACCACAGAACTTGTAAAAAGGTAGAAAATATAAGTAACCTTGTCACTAACATAAAAGATTTAAACGTATGAAAACAAAGCGCTTCCTATCGACAAAATTCATCTTTTTATTTACAATAATTATCTGTTGGTTTGGGGTATATCCTGTACTGGGGCAGCCACAAAACGAATCTCATCAAGACAAGATAGAAGTAATCCAGCATGAAAACGAACAAGTGCCGGAGCAAGACCATGCTGAAGAGCATGGGAGTAATATGTCACCCCTGTTTTTTGTGATCCTTGCGTTAATAATCGGTGCAGCTACACGGCAGGGATTAAGAAAAAGCCCATTACCTTTTACAGTTAGCTTACTTATTATTGGCATAGGGCTTGGCGTTGCAGCACGCATTGGTTGGTTTGACACATGGTCTATCGGATCGGTTCATATTAATGTTAAGTTT
>DAOVLD010000226.1 GCA_030631445.1 Bacteroidota bacterium | reverse complement strand
GGGGATGCCCATGGCAGAAAGACCTGGCAGAGTCGATGGGTCTCGCTTTATTGTGAATGGTATTTCGCAGGCCCTAATATTTTTAAAAGAGATAAACGGAGAAGATCTTCATTGAGTTCACCATCTGTTGAAAATAGATATTGAATTAATGCTTTGTTATTTTTTACAGATTGCAATATTTTAGGAGTCAGGATTGCACCCAATGAAGATACCATACATCCTTCAGGAGCAACATTTACAACCAGATCTGTCCCTTCATTCAGTTGCGATATTGTTTCACCAACATATGGAACCAGTTCGCCGCATGGCTTAAATGTAGGAAGTACCGGTTTGGCTTCTGCAATGATCTTTTTCATTTTGTGGGGAATTTTCATACCGGAAACCTTATATAATGGTTTTGCTAACACATTCCTGAGATTATTGACAGTCTTTGTTGTTTCTCTAATATGACATTTCTTTTCTTTAATTAAATTCATTAATCTGTTTTTCTCACTCTTCTCATCAGCATACTTTAGTTTATTTTGGTAGATATTAATATCTCTGTTGGCAAAGGTGATTCTTGATTCAAATATATATTCAAAATAACACCATATAGGGGTGTAGGAAAGGTTAAAAGAACCAAATCCAATGGTATCTATCAGGAATTTGAGAATCTCTTCGATTTGGGCGACTCGTAAATAGACCTCACCTTCGACATGAATTTTTACTTTTCTATTTTTTAAATCTGACTTATTTTTTTGAATACGTAACCATTTATAATTGTACTCTTTTAAAATTCTCCGAATCCCGTTGTTATTAAACAAACCGTAACCAAAATATTGAGCAAGTCCGCCAAGCTTTGGGAGTTTTCGTTCAATTTTATCAACTATAAACCGTGCAAATTTACTCGGTTTTATATTATGCTCTAATATATCATAGACAGTTTGCTTTAATTTGCTGAAGTCAAGTTTTAGTTTCTCAAATTCTTCATAATTCCTGCAGTTTGAACCGGCTTTTAAATAGATGGAATGTAATACACCCTTCAAAATAATCGCTTGAAATCCTTGTATGGTTATCCATTTTTCTACCTCCGGGATATAGTCATCTTTGTCATGTAATTCAGTAGCTATATTTACCAGAAATTTTATTGGAAAGTGTATGTTCCGTCCATTCGGGGTTTGGTTAAGAGAATTTTCAAGCATTTTGTAAAAATTGAGTTTGCATATATCCTTATATTGTCCTTGTCTGCAAGGGCCGTCACCACTATGCATAAATAACACTACTCTTTCTTTCCCCTTGACCAAAGGATCATCCGCCTCTTTTCTTCTGATATAATCGTCTATTGCATTTAACATATCTGAAAATACGGCTGCCAGTGGAGCACAAACTGAATCTCCTACATATTTTCTACCGGTCTTTATTTTTTCTTCCAGATCGTAAGAATCGTCGTTATAATTGTCAATCACGGATAGGCCGGCGGCTCTAAATACGGAAACAATTGCCCGGTTATCGTTCATCGTGGGGAAATAAATTACATCAGTTTCCTTATACAGACCATCCAATGAGAATTCATTTAAAAATCCCATAGAAAAATTTGTTTTTTTCTTTCGGGTCAGCTCATTGTGCAAATTTTTATTTAATTGATTTAAATGCGTGTTTATACGATTCTCAAGATGAGCCAGTTCTGCGATTATTGCATCAGATTGAATTAATAGTGAAGGGGTATTTTTAGTAATTTCTGCCAGGACGGGAAGGGTTATACTGTCCGGTCCGCATCTGAAAGTTGAAACCGTAACAACAGATATCAGGATTTCTGTATTGCCATTTTCAATTTTTTTGATCAGTTCTTTTAACCTGGTATGTTTGATTATTTGATGAAATCGTTTGTTGGAAATTGCATCGACTTTAGTTATTAGATCATGCGGATTTTTCCAATAGATGTAATCGAATTGTCTATCCGGGTGTGTTTCAAACACATAAGCAGGAATGGCAACCACACCTTTATCTTTGAGAAGTTTCCCAATGTGGCTATCATAAATTCCCGGATTCAAGACATACTCTCTTGCACAGATGATCGAAATATTTAATTTTTTATTGATCGCCTCTTCTATAAAATCCGCCGTAATTTCTTCTAATTCTTTTTTTAATTTTTCATATTCCTTTGCAGCATAAGCAATTGCCTCAATGAACCTGCTTTTTGAAACGTTCACTTCATAGTATTCGAAAATGGAATGAAATTCATCATACAACTGGTCAGCAATGTTTTGCGGCTCAGTTTTGTTTAGGCTTATATCAAACAATTTGAACCGGGCTTCAGGATACTTTGTTTTGGCAAAATGGTAGGCGATAAGAACCCCACCCTGATTTGTGATACAGGTCCTGCCGACACTATTTCCTTTAACAGGTAAAAAATCTATTTGGGGTACAAGGATAATTCCGTGTTGTTCTCTGGCAAGACGGAGAAATTGTCCGGTCGCACCAATGTTCGGTGCACAAGTATCAATAGGAAACAATGGCTGTCCTTCCATAATATCTCTTTCTTGCACATTATCGATATGCACCGGTATATTGAATTGTTCGAACACTTTTCCAAAGAAAAATGCTTTTTCTGAAATAGCGAAGCTTCTTGGAATCGCCAGCCTTTTCTTATCCTCAGATTTTGGTAATTTCTCATCTATGAATTTCCAGATTGCTTTATATGCCTGGGGAATCTCATTCTTTTCGCCTCTCTTCATCCGTGCCTCAAGTTCATTAACAGCTGTACATCCTCCAAGAGTTAGTGAAATTTTGCCATGAACATCCTCGGAGTTAAGCTTCGTCCTCACACACCGTGAATTTTTATCTCCACAAGCTGCGCCGCGGCATACTATAATTTTTTTGTCAAACTTACGATCAATGAGATCATCCAGATAGCAGTATTCTTCGATTTCCGGAAGATCCTTTTCTTCGATACTTTTAACCAGACCCATACATGCCCTGTGCCCTGGAAATGGCGGAACCAGACAGAAGGTGTTCGAACCCGTATATTCTTGTGCTCTATGTGTGACTGCTAACGGCAGAGGATCACTCAGCATGGTCTGACCGTGGAGAAGTGCTATAGTATTATCAGGGAATTCCACCTGGTGCCACAGGGAACGAGACATATTCTCTACAATTGCATAGCAGCATGAAGCCAGTATCTCATCCTTACTATAACCCTCAGCCTGCATTTTTCTGGCATTTTCCATCAGAAATACTGCACATGTGGCATTGATTCCATATGCCTTCTGCGCTTTGAAGGCTTTACCATAGGCTTCTGCTATATTTTCAATATTAAATAAAGTTTTAAGGGTATCCATCAAGCTCCCGGTTCCGGCAGAACACTTGATGTTCATGGCATTGTCAAATAGTTCTTCCTTTTTAAGGGAAATGACTGAAATCTTTGTATCTTCACCTCCAATATCAATTAACAGACAGAAGTCTTCATTTACTTCATTTATACCTTTGCGGTTTAATTTTGCAATATGATCTTTTGCAAGCTGGATTGACCCCCTTGCGTGGGCATAATTTTCAACAAGGATGGAAATTCTTTCTTTAATATGCGGATAAATTGCTTTTAAAGTCTTCTGAACCTGATATCTTCCACTTCCTGTTATTCCAATGTTTTGGATCCTTAATTTGTCGATACCCCTGGATTTTAGTTTCCTGAAAATGTGTTTTATTGTATTAATGGTATCCCCGTGATTATCATAGAAATTTTGAAACAGCAGTTTCCCTGTCCTGTCATCGTTT
>DAOVLD010000007.1 GCA_030631445.1 Bacteroidota bacterium | reverse complement strand
CCATGGCAATGTAAGTGCCAATTTCTTTTTGTCTTCTGAAAATGGATAGCACTTGTGTATCAAAAATTGCTAGCATGGCTAGTAAAAGCAGTATGACATAAATGAATGATCCCCCAACTTTTTTCATTTTCATCATTTCATTCATTTCAGTCATTAAGAAATCATAGTCTTTATATTCCCATCCGGAAACAGTTTCATTTATTTCAAAATCCTCACCGATGATAAACATAGTAGCTTCGTCAGGTGCTTGCATCATTTTCCGGAGCTTTTCGATATGGATATACATTTGTCCGGCATCTACATTAGGAACATTGCAATTAAAAACCTTTGCGATTTTCACTTCAGCTGCATCAAAAGTTCTATTTACATCTCTCCATCTAATTGTTGTTACATCGCCTTCTTTAAGCTTACAGTTTTTAGCCATCCGTCGTCCAATAACGACAGGTATTTCTTCCGATTCAATGTTCAATTCTGCGCTTGGTATCGCAATAACTTTTTGATCAGGATCAATTCCTCTCAGAAGCATACTTTGAATTCTTCCATCAGGATAAACGGAAGCCTGTGATATTAATATGGGAGTTAATACTCCGTCAGAAATTGCTTTTTGTAATACTTCAGGAATTTTAGCATGACTTTCTTCAAAAGTAAAAAAATCATAAGGATCATAATTTTGGTGCCAGTATTGTCCGTTTCCAACTTCCCAGGCTTTCATATCTTTGCTGGCTTGATGATTCCAACCATCCAAAATTCCATAATGCCATATGATCAGGATGTAAATAAAGGACAATACAAATACATTAAGCCAGGTTCGTAATCCTGCACCAACCAGGTTTCGTAAGGCTAATTTTAGTGATAACATAATTTTGTCCTCCTTAACTAATTGGTTATAATATCGTCTGCAGTTACTTTGCCATCTTCAAGAAGAATTTTTCTCTTCAAATACTTGATTACTTTATCATCGTGAGTGGCAAAAATGAATGTAGTCTGCAAATCTTTGTTGAGATTTTCCATGGTTTGCAAAATATGATGTGAGTTCTCAGAATCCAAATTTGCTGTTGGTTCATCAGCCAGTACCAATTCCGGTTTTTTAACCATAGCACGGGCAATAGCAACACGTTGACATTCTCCACCGGAAAGTTGAGCCGGCCTTGATTTTACCTTATCTGCTATTCCAACCCAATCCAGTGCATCCATCACGGCTTTCTTGCGTTCCGATCCGCGCATATTTAACAAAAGCAGCGGAAATTCAACATTCTCAAATACAGTATATACGGGAAGCAAATTATAGGTTTGAAATATAAAACCCATATGTTGTCTGCGTAAAACAGCGGCCTTTTTTGTAGAAAGTTTACCAACTTCCTGGCCAAGTACATTTGCATTTCCTTCAGTAGGAGAGTCCAATGTGCCAATAATATTTAAAAGCGTTGTTTTTCCTGAACCACTGGGTCCAACGATACCGGCAAATTCACCGGTACTAAATGTCAGATCTATACCATTAAGGGCTGTAAACTCACCTTTGCCAATAGGGTACCGTTTAATCAAATCCTTAACAGTGACGATTGAATTTTGTTCCATTATTATTTTTTTTAAAAGTTATAAAATGTGTTTATTTCTTATTTTCCCTCTTAATCTTCCCCTAAATGGGACCAAACCGCAGGGATTTTGAGTACTTTTTTCATTATTTATTGACTAAATTAAATTTATAAAATTTCATATATGCCTTATAATTAACGCCTTATATTAAGTTAGTGATTATAAACTGCCATAAACTGAAAACCAATTCCTGAATATAGACTTACTTCTCCCAGATTGCTATAGATTTGAAATGTATCAGGATTCCAGAATGCGATAGCATAAAAACTCCATTTATCAAAAGTCCACGATGTATTTATAAATCGATATAAACTCTCGTTTTCAAAATCGTAGTAAACTATAGCACTAATGTTTGTGATTATATTTATTGGATAATTTAATGATGTAGCAAATAATGACAGACCAGTTCCAGTCTTATTAATTTTATCTGATACGTCAAACACAATGTATTCACTCATGAGACCCAGGCCGTTTCCGAGATTAAAAGTATAATCCAGGCCGAGATTTAAAATTTTTGTATATGCCAGTGTATCGATATCCTGGTGATTTATAGAAGATTCAATCCAAAAACCAATATACTTGTCAATACGTAAATCCAGCGCATATCGATTCTCCATAAATAATTTTTTAGTATAATTTGATTCAAATTGTGTATTTCTAACATCAACTTCACGATGATGATAACTCGCTGCAATTTCACCTGTAAAAAATGGGAGCTGTATTCTTCCACCAAATTCAGGATTTTTCTTATTAGAAGGTAAAAATTCCCATCCTTTGATATCTTCATTTCCAATCAGACCCCAGAGCCAAATGTTCGCATTATTCATAAAATAATAACGACCTAGAATACCGTAAACGCCATCTGTTAACTGCAATGGATCGCGAGGATCGATCTGGTCAAACCACATTAATGGTCGTAAAATGTTTGCAGAACCAAAATTTATTTTTTGTAATCCGGCTCTGATTTCCAGGTTGTCAGTTGAAAAACGCAACCAAATACGATATGGTTTAAGCTTTTCATTAATTTGAATTGAATCGTTTGCATATAAACTGGAGATGTATGTGTTGATTGAAAGTTCACCATCAAAAGTGTAGGATTTATTAATTGATTTGTCAAATGATAATTCAGGAATATAACGTACTCCTGCTTGCATTTGAAATGGATCTTTGGGATTAATGGTTGTCCACATTGGTAATTGACCTTTAAATCCAAAGTTCTGGCCAAAGGTTATGGGTCCAATTAAAATTAAACTTAATATTATGATTAATAAATTAGTACGCATTATTATTTAGCTTTTTTCCCATCTCTTGGCAAAACTCCGTAAAAGAAAAAATTGGTAAATTCCATGATCATATCTTGTGGATTGTCATACATTTTTTCTAACTGTTCGTCTTTTACTATTTCCTGTAAATGATTTAAAATATAAAGAATAAATTCAGGTTTTATATCTTTCCTGATATCTCCCGTTTTTTGTGCTTCAATATAGTCGTTCAATATTGAATCCATCATTTCATTTCTCTTTTGTTGTAGTAAGGCTAACATTTCAGGATCGGCATGACGCCAATAATCATCGAAAAATTCGTTACTCATATCCTGTGTTTGTTCCATTTTAAGATCAAGTGTTTTTATAACCTTTTCAGTAAATGGAATATCACTATCCATAATATCATCATATTTCATCATGGCTTTATCCATTATGAAATTGATGAGATGGGTTATTAATTCTTTTTTGTTTTTAAAATGCTTGTAAAAAGTCATTTTGCTAACATTTGCTTCGCGACAAACTTCCTCAATGGTAACGCGCTTAAAACCAAATTTCCAGAATAGCTTTTTAGATGCTATCATGATTTCCCTTAGCTTGCGATCATCTATACTTTCCATTATTAAATGTACAAATTAAGTAATAAAAAACAAAAATCGTACAAATATACAGCAAAAGTAAAACCAAGTCAAGTTTTCTGATGTGTTTTATAGCAGGTTGGCTCCCCTCGGAGCTCGACTACAGTTCGGGCTCCGAGTTGCTGATATCCAGGATTAGTCGTATCTCGAACTAAAAGGTTTCGTTATAGTAAAACGAAGCTCCAGCTTCGTTTATAACATATAGATTAACGATCCGGGAGGATCTTATACTAAGATTTGAAAGTCATCTGAAGCTGACTAATACATTATCTTAACGTGCTTATTTACACCATGCTGAAGCATGGTGCTAGTTTTACTGACAACTGTTATTCTGACCTTGAATCTTCAGGAATTCTTACCAATAATGACACTCCTTCATATTACTATTTAACAACCATTTTCTTCACTACAACACCCTGCTTATGCATTAACCTGAAATAATATAAACCAGGAGGTAAATATTCCAGTTCAAATTCTTTACTGAATCTGTAACCGGTTTTTATTTGTTCAGACAAAATAACCTGTCCATGGAGATTAATAAGTTGCAGTTTCAGATCAACATCCATTTCCCCGTTATATACCAACCTGAATTTACCTTCATTCGGGTTTGGATAAATTTGAATATCAGATAACAATTCGTTAACAACGTCAATTCCTGTGGGATCATCATAAATGTTTATATCATCAAAGGCAACTCCATCGTTTTCATAACCGGAGCTAGATGCAAAACCAATCCGGAATGTAACATTAGCAGACTGATAATCAATACCGGTAAGTGCATGATCAACAGTTACCCAGCCGTTACTTCCATAGCCCCATTCATCATCTCCCGACCAGCCGGCAGAATTATCCAGGTCAAACCCAAATCCTTTTTCAATCGAATATAAATATGAACTATTGTACCAACTATCATCACCTTCGTCTGTACCTAATGTTTTCCATTCACTTGTGCCCTGCTTATATTGAAAGTTTGCTCCGTCATAGAACCCTTCAGAGTACCACCATATACTAAACTCAATTTTCGGGAAATTAAGAGATGAGAGGTCAAATTGCGGACTTGTAACATAAGAAACCTCATCAGGGTTATAATCACCTGATAAATTAGTCACCCAAGCATTGTCACCAGATGCTGCTGAGTTAATTGTTTGTCCTGCAGAGGGGATCCCATGTTCCCATGAAGAATTAGTGCCACCTGCATACCAGTCTCCATAACCTGTTTCAAAATCTTCCTGGTAGGGGAACGAAGATATTATTGTTAATTGAGCTTCAGCTACGTCAACTATCCAATCCTGTGTTGATCCATCTTCAGCAGCAACTGTGTATATTACAGGAGAACCCATAAAATTATTCGATGTAACCCCGCTTACCTGTGCTGTGCCGCTAATTTCAATAGTAGCCATATTTGAAATAGTAAAAGTTGCTACCAGGTTGCTCATGTCTGTTCCATTTGCCACTTCTATATCAACTCTATGATTGATTGCATCAATTGTTGCAGCACCGGTTTGTTCAGTAAAACTAAAAGAGAGTATATCATTTTCACTGCTAAGGGAAGTTGCAACGGTTACGGTTACTACCCAATCTTGCATAGCACTGTTTTCTGCAGTTACAGTATAAGTAACGGGATTTGTAAAATCATTAACCGTTACACTGTTTACCTGGGTTGTTGCTCCAACAGCAATGGTTGCCAAATCAGAAATAGCAAAGGTTGCTACCAGGTTGCTCAAATTTGTGCCATTTGCCACTTCAATATATACTGTATGATCTGAATCATTAATAGTTGCAGCACCGGTTTGCTCAGTAAAACTAAAAGACAGGATATCATTTTCACTGCTAAGGGAAGTTTCAACAGTTACGGTTACTACCCAATCCTGTATTGTGGCGTCTTCAGCCGTAACCGTATAAATTACGGAATTTGAAAAGTCATTTGCTGTTACACCACTTTCCTGTACCATGGCTCCAACGGTAATGCCTGCGCCGGACGAAATGGTAAAAGTGGCTACCAAACCGGTAACATTAGTGCCAAGAGCTACTTCAATATTCACTGTATGATTTACATCATCAATTGTGGCTGGTCCTGTTTGTTCAGCAAAGCTGTAAGTCAGTATATCATTTTCACTGCTAAGAGAAGTTGCAATGGATACGGTTACCACCCAATCCTGTACTGTGGCGTCTTCAGCCGTAACCGTATAAGTTACGGAATTTGTAAAGTCATTTGCTGTTACACCACTTTCCTGTACCATGGCTCCAACGGTAATGCCTGCGCCGGACGAAATGGTAAAGGTTGCTACAAGATTGGTTAAGCCTGTGCCATATGCAACTTCTATGTCAACGGTATGGTTAATATCATCAATTGTTGCTACACCGGTTTGTTCAGCAAAGCTGTAAGTCAGGATATCATTTTCATTACTAAGGGAAGTTGCAACAGTAACGGTTACCACCCAATCCTGAGTTGTGGCGTCTTCTGCTGTAACAGTATAAGTAACCGGGTTTGTAAAAT
This sequence comes from Bacteroidota bacterium, assembly GCA_030631445.1. GTDB lineage: Bacteria > Bacteroidota > Bacteroidia > Bacteroidales > VadinHA17 > JADFUQ01. The sequence continues at coordinate 12,534 of DAOVLD010000007.1, read as the reverse complement.
CATTGGCAGTCACGCTGCTTTCCTGGGTTGTTGCTCCAATAGCAATGGTTGCCGAATCAGAAATGGTAAAGGTTGCCACCAAACCGGTAACATCAGTGCCAAGAGCTACTTCAATATTCACTGTATAATTTACATCATCAATTGTAGCTACACCTGTTTGTTCAGCAAAGCTGTAAGTCAGGATATCATTTTCATTGCTTGGAGTTGACTCTACCGAAACAGTAACAACCCAATCCTGAGTTGTAGCGTCTTCTGCTGTAACAGTATAGGTAACCGGGTTTGTAAAATCATTAGCTGTTACTCCACTTTCCTGGGCAACCGAATTTACTGCTGCTGAAGCATAGGGAGACAATGTAAAGGTAGCAACCAGGTTTGTCACATTCGCGGTGTAGATCACTTCGATATCCACTAAATGATTCCCATAATCTATTATGGCCGGACTTGTCTGTTCCGGGAAACTATATGTAAGTATATCATTCTCACTGCTTTGTTCTATAAAATAATAGGCACCCATATCGTTCCGGCTACCATCAGGATCATTGAATTGTGGGTCAGGGTCACCGGCGTCAATGGCAGGAGATCCTAACCTAAGTCGATAATCACCATTTACTCTGTCAACAAACATCGGGTCGCCATCGATATTATTTGCACACTCTGCAACATCTGTATTTAATGAATTAACAGTGTAATAATCCGTTGTACCTTCATCAAAATATAGCCCCAGGTCATTTGCATAAAATAAATTATACCATACTTTCCCGGGATCACTTGTTGTACCACTTTCTCTAATACCATATCCTGAATTCAGTGAAATAATATTATTTAAAATAGAATCAGGTGATGAAGCATTAAGGTAAACTGCATCTCCATTATTATCTGATATTGTATTATTTAACAAAAGAGGTGATGCTGTATCAAGATAGATCCCGCGATATTCGTTCCCTGCGATTAAATTATATTTAATTATCGGGCTGCAGTTTAGGACAAAGATACCAGCGGCATAAGTTGTACTAGGGAGAGAATGTGTATTATTATTAATTTCATTGCCGGTAATCACTAATCCGGAAGAATTAGATATATATATACCCTCACCATATCCTGGGTCAGCAGTGGCAGTCCAGTTATTCAGATCATTATTATTAATCTTATTATCTTCTATTAATCCACTTGAGTTCTCAACGTACAATCCACCTCCATAACTTCCTCCGTGTCCATCCACTGTATTTAAAGTAATTTTGTTTGAAGTAATAATTGGCATCGAATTAATTATTGCAATTCCCCCGCCATATGCTGGTTTCCAGAATTCTCCATTAGTAGATGAATTATTACTTATCTGGTTATTTATAATTACAGGACTGGAAGACTGGGAAATATAGATTCCCCCGCCATATGGTGCTGCACCATAATTATAGGCTTCATTGTTAGTAATAAAATTATTTTGAATAGTTAAAGCTGAATTGGCAGAAATAAATATTCCGGCTCCAAACTGTGAATAACCACCGGTAATTGTAAAATTTTCGAGTGAAGTATTTGTATCATAAATACCTATACATTTAATTATACCAGTATTTCCTTCTGCATTAATTATTGTGTTATTTGGATCTTCACCTATTAATGATACTCCATTTTTCATAAAAATCGGAAAAGTTTCGCCTAAAGTAGTATTATAAGTTCCTGGTGCCACATGAACCGTGTGATCAATTCCGGTAATCTGGCTTAGTGCATATGTAATTGTTTGCCATGGATTTCCCAGCGTTCCATCTCCTGTATCATTATTGCCGGTTACAGCATTGACATAATAATCAGGCAAATCCGGCAGTCCACTATCCTCATTTGTCGTTGCTTCAATTGTATTTCCGTAAGCTCCAATGTTTATTCTGTCACCATTCGGTAATGGCTCATAGCTGTAATCAAATGTCGGATCTCCTGAATCTATTGCCGGTGAACCTAATCGGAGGTGATAATTGTTATTATTACTATCTTCAAACATTGGATTTCCGTCAATATTGTTTGCACACTCTGGTACTCCTGTATTCAATGAATCTGCCATGTAATAATCAGTTGTACCTTCATCGTTATATGTACCTAAATCATTTGCATAAAATAAGTTATACCATACTTTCCCCGGATCATCCATAGAACCACTTTCATGAACACCATAACCAGAGTTAAATGAGATAATATTATTTAATATTGAATCGGGCGATGCGGAAGAAATATAAATTCCGTCCCCATAATTGTTTGAAATTGTGTTGTTAATGATATTCCCGGTTGATGATGATGTGCACCAGATAGCATGATCTGTATTATTTATTATAATATTGTTTATCAATTTTGGTAAACTCAATGAACCGGATATATATATACCACTACATATTGTTAGTGAGCCATAATCAGCAATTAATGAATTATTGTCTATGATATTATTTTTAATAATCCCGCCAGCATCATTAATATAAATACCTGTACCATGGTTCCCTCCTGATGTTGCATATAAACGATGAAGTATATTTTCATAGATGGAGTTGCTATCTATAGCAGGAGTTGCATTATCAATAATACTTATCCCCGCTCCATAGGCGCCAGCGGATGGATTATTTCGTGCCTCATTATTACGAATTATATTTTGTTTTATAATTGGTGAAGATGTTGAACCGGAAATTCCTATACCCCCACCATATGTAGGATCACCAATTACATAATTGTCGAATATCTCATTATTGATAATTCCTGGAGATGAATTAAGGACACATATTCCGCCACCTTGCACAGCCGAATTGTTGGAAATTATATTATCAGATATCTTTATAGCAGAACCGGAAGTAATAAATACTCCTCCACCTTTATCCGAACTATCACCACCCCGTATAGTAAAGTATTTCAATACTGTTGTTGTTTCTGTTATACTTACAGCTTTAACAACACTATTGGTGCTATTTGCATCTATGATACTCACATCCATTCCTGCACCAACCAATGATACCCCATTCTTCATTAATATTGGGAACGTTTCGCCTAAAGTAGTGTCATAGGTTCCTGCTGCTACATAAACCGTGTGCCCACTTCCGGTAATCTGACTTAAAGCATAGGTGATTGTTTGCCATGGATTACCCGAAGTCCCGTCACCTGTAGCATTACTACCGGTTGTGGCATCCACATAATAATCGGTTGCTCTTGCTAAAAAAAAACAGGAAGTCGCTAATATGATTAGAAGAAATATTCTTTTCATAAATGATGCGGTTAACTTTCGAAACTAACTTTTGTGAAATATTAATTTTTAAATTACTTAATAAAATTAAGAAAAAAATAATTAATACTTTCCGTATACCCTAAGGGTTTTCGGAAACCCTTAGGGTCTTTAGCTGGAGTAAAAACTGTTAGACTCTGACTAGTAAACTTATCCTTTCAGTGGTTCAATCACTATTGTATCAGCAACTTATTTATAGGACATATTCCTGCAATAGTAACATAGAAGCCCAGAATGATCACCATCGCTGCTATACACCATAAAAGTACAGTAACAACCTTTCCAAAAATTTTAATCCTTGCTGATTCAGCCTTTTGTACGGTTAGCAAAACAAAATAGCTTATTGTCAGAAAGATAGTTGCTGGAATAAAACATAAGAAAGCACACATATGTTAAACACCTCCAATTATTTACTCGTCTGACGAGATTTCATTCTTCTGTTTTACTCTTACACTTATCAAGTAATGCAATACAAATGGTCAGCAATAAGAAACTATTTGCCACATGGAAATAGTTTATTGCATGATTTACAAACAAAAACTCAGGGCTAAACAGAAGGTCAATAAAACCAAGAAACATCAGGACAAGAGCGATTATCCCGGAAATCCATGCAAACAAGTTTAGATTTTTCATTTTACCAGATTTAATGTTAATAATCTATATATTTTAATGTGAATAGAATGAACTGAAAATCAGGTTAGATAACAGACACCTGGAATTCATTAAATATCTGCTTAAATTACAATAACTTATTCAAAATTCCAATAATTTGTGTTGGAGGAAGAAAAATCGTGAGTTGTGAAGTTTTCTTATTTTGTGATAATAAATCTTAAAAAGAAATAGGTATAAAGATTATAGATATGTGTGTAATAATAAATCGGTCAGACCGATATGTTTGCTGGAAAACAAGGACAAGATTATTGTGACCCTGCTATCATAACAAAGGATTCATCATTTTGAAATTCATTAACCGGTCAATCTTAGGGAAAAAAGGAGATTTTTTGTAATTTTATATGGACTTTTCTCAGATTTATGTATTTTAGTCTGTTTGAGTAGTTAATATTTTTGTTTCACTTTTCAGTGAATATTTGTAAAGTATTTGTTCTTAGTTAACAATGAGTCAAAAAAATGAACAGAAGAAAACAATATTTTAAAGTTCTTATTACTTTTTACAGCTTATTAATTCTGTTGTTTGTTAATACATGCCAGAAAATAGAGCTTACCAGGGAAGCTTTTGTTCAAACCGATTCCTATAATGTTGGAAACGGTGTTGTTACTTTAACAGGAACAATTATTGACATGGGTGAGGGAATTTCCGATCATGGTTTTGTGGTGTCAAATACTGCTGGTCCCAAAATCAGTGGTGGACTAGTATTAGTATTAAGATTAGGATCTGCTTCCCAAACGGGGCAGTTTACATACAATTTATCAGAAGTAGGTGGCGGGGCTGATTTTTATTTCAGGGCTTTTGCCACATCCGGGGGAGAAACAATATATGGTGAAAGCAGTAATTTTTCTACACCCGATCTGGTTGTGACAACACAAACTGCTATAATTCGGAGTAAATCCAAAGTAATACTGAATGGTATAATTAATGACCTTGGATTTGAATCTGTTACTAACCATGGATTTTATTGGGCTGATGACCCAACACCACAAAATTTCCTGGAAAACAAAAGATCATTAGGAGCTATTACAGATGCAACCACATTCAATTATACATTAACCGGACTTACACCTTATAAAGAGTATCATTTTGTAGCTTTTGCAGAAAATGCCGGTGAAACAAAATTTGGAAATGTCGTAAGTTTCAAAATGGAGAATGTATGGACCCAGATGCCAAATTTTGAGGGTAGCGCGAGATGCCGTGCCCTGGCTTTTTCATTGGAAGATATAGGATATATTGCAGGCGGTTTTGATGCAGGCTCTATAAATGATTTTTATCAGTTCAGTCCTGATCCGGGAAACTGGTTTTCTATATCTACAGGAAGTTCACCTGTATCCGGTACTGCTTTTACAATAGGGAACAAAGGTTATGTTATTGATGGGAATATTTTATATGAATTTGATCCTGATGAGGGGATGTGGGTAGTTAAGACACCATTTCCTGGAACTGAGCGATCAAATATGTTCGCTTTTAGTGTAGGCAATAGAGGATTTGTTGGTAGCGGGGCTTACTGGGATGGAGAACAGAATGTTTATTTAAATGATTTCTGGGAATTTGATCCTCAGGATGATATATCAGGCGTTGATATAAATGAAAATCCTATGGGAAGCTGGACGCAAAAGGCTGATTTCCAGGGTGCAGGTAGAATATGGGGAGAAGGATTCTCTATAGCAGATTTCGGTTATGTTTGCAGTGGAAGTAACGATGATGATTTAAACGATTTCTGGCAATATGACCCGTTGTCAACTGATAATGATTTTGATACTAATGGTAATCCAATGGGTGCATGGTCCCAAAAAACAGATTACCCCGGACCTCCCGGTACCGGAATGGTTAGCTTTATTATTCACACTGAGGCTTATGTCTTTAATTATGAACTCTGGCAGTATAATCCTGTAACAGAAAACTGGAAACAAATGGCGGATTTTCCGGGTCATCCCCGTTATGCACCGGTTGGTTTCGCGATCAATAATATAGGGTATGTTGGCACCGGGATTTACAATGATGGTAGTAATGACATATACATGAATGATTTTTGGGAATATTTGCCCCATCAATAAATGATAGAATGATAGAATGATAGGATGAAGAAATGATAGAATGATAAAATGCGAAAATGATAAAATGTCTAAAATCAAATTCTGATATAAAACTTATGAGTAAAAGACCATTCTTACATGTTTTGCTAATTCTTTTTTGTTTTGGTTTGTTTTCTGTAAATGGATTAGGGCAAACAAAAGCAAAAATTTTAAATATTGATTTCAACCTGGTCGGTGAAGATATAGTTATTACTTATGATATAGTTAATTATGCACCTGGAGAAAAATTTGATATTACAATAGAAGTTATCACTGAATCTGGCAAAAAACTGAATGCCAGGTCATTGACGGGAGATGTCGGGAGGAATATAACCGGCGGGAAAAATAAGACAGTTACATGGGATTTTAAAAATGATAATATAAAACTTACAGAAGGGATATATATTAAAGTAATTGCAGAATCACTCCTGGTGATTAAGAAGCCAAAACCTCCAAAAAAGAAGAGTCTGGGTGGCGCTTTTGCTAAATCCCTGGTATTTCCGGGTTGGGGAAACTCAAGTATCTCAGGAGGACCCTACTGGTTATTCGGATTTGCAGGTTATGGTTGCGTGGCCGGTTCGGTAATGTTTAATAACAAAAGTTACCAGAGTCTTGAAGATTACAAGGTATCTCTTAATAGAGACGAAAGAGACCAATTGTTTAGTGATGCTGAGTCACAGAATCAACTATCCACTATTTTAATAGCCGGCGCTGCAGTAATATGGGTGACAGATATAACTATTTTATTAATAAAAGGTAACAACCCCCAAAATTTAACGTATAAACCAAATAGAACAGGACCAGAATTAGGATATACTATCGATCCAATAAGTAAAAGTCCTGTAATGACTTTAAAAATAACATTCTAAAAAATAACATTCTAAAAAAAATCTAAAACCTTAAGCCATGAAGACAAAAATATTGATCATCGTGCTTATTGCCCTGGTAAGTTATTCTTATGGGCAGGAAAAGGTTATCACCGGTAAAAGTAAAGTGAAAAAACTCTTCGTAGAACAGGAAGAAATAAAAAAATTATTACCAAACCTTGAAATTAAAGAACAAGCATTTTCTGATAAGAATAGTAATCAGATCATTGATGCTTACGAGACCAGTGAGATTACATTCAAAATTGTTAATTCGGGAGAAGGATTAGCAAGCGGTGTACGGGTTAAATTATCACTTGCCAACCCGGACACAAAGGGATTAACGTATGATGAAATCATTAATGTCGGGGATATTAAAACCAAAGAATCGAAAAACATTACCATTCCGATTATTGCCACCAGGGAAATTCAAAGTGGTACAGTTCTTTTTAATATTGAAGTTCTGGAAAAGAACGGATTAGATGCACATCCAATTGCAATGAGAATTGAAACACAGGAATATACACAAGAAGTTACGGTAGTTGAGGGAATAAAGCAGGAGGAAGAGGTTGTTCCGGAAACAACTTACAGGGGAGTTGGCGATCCGTTAAAAGGACTCAACGTTTCAAAAGAAAGATCGGAAATGAGAATTGGCGATTATTTTGCTCTGATCATTGGCATTGATGATTATACTGGAACATGGACACCGCTTAGTAATGCAGTAGGTGATGCAAAAGCCATCAAGGAAATGTTGGAATCGAAATATAAATTCGATCACTTCCGCACACTTTATAACAGGCTTGCAACACGTGAAAATATAATAAGGGAACTCGAATGGTTAGTCCGTAATGTTAAAGAAGAGGATAATGTGTTTATTTATTATTCGGGACATGGGGAGTTTAAGAAAGAATATAACAAAGGATATTGGGTTCCGGCAGATGCTACTGAAGAATCAACATTTCAATATGTTTCGAACAATGACCTGCAAACATTCCTTTCATCAATAAAGTCAAAGCATACCCTCCTGATTTCTGATGCCTGTTTCAGTGGGGATATCTTCAGAGGTAAAACCATTTCAATTCCTTTCCAGGATACTGAAAGATATTACCGTGATGTACATGCCAAACTATCGCGCCAGGCAATAACCTCGGGAGGTATTGAACCTGTTATGGATGGCGGAAGAGATGGACATTCGGTTTTTGCTTATTACCTTCTTAAAAGTTTGAGAAACAACAATAAACGATTTTTCGATGCTTTTTCCCTGTATACCGATATACGTATCCCGGTAGTTAATAATTCAATTCAATCGCCAATTCTTCAACCGATTAAGAATACAGGTGACGAAGGAGGACAGTTTTTGTTTATCAGAAAAGATTTTTAGTATAGCAAACGGAGACGAATAAAAAATCTCAAAACTACAGAGTTTTGAGATTTTTTTTTCTATATTTCATTTTAATTCTAACAAAATGAAAAAAGCATTATTAATTTTAATTTCCGTTGTATTTATTTCTTCCTCTGAAATTTCTTCCCAGATAAATAATTTCAAGTACTATTCAATTGAAGATGGGTTGCCTGTTTCTACTGTATTAACAATGATACAGGATTCAAGGGGTTATTTGTGGCTTGGTACTTATGGGGGAGGAGTAAGCCGGTTTGACGGGTGCAATTTTTCCAATTTCAATAGTGAAAAGGATCTGGCAAATAACACAATAAGAACAATCCTGGAGGATAGCAAAGGAAATTTATGGTTTGGGACAGACGATGGAATTAGTTTTTATGATGGGTATTTATTTCGTACAATCAACAAAGATGATGGTTTATCCGGAACCATGGTTTTGAAGATTTTAGAAGATAAACAAAACAATATATGGGCGGGCACGGACGAAGGTTTAAATAAGATTGGATTTGTAAATAATTATGATTCGGTTAGTATTAAAACTTATTCATATATAGATGGCTTAAGTAATAATTTAATATTTGATATTTATGAAGACAGGTATGAACGATTATGGTTGGCATTTTATGGTGGAGGTATAAATATTCTAACTTTTTCAGACAGTGCAGGGTTACAGGTAGATAAATTATTTCGAGGGATCATACCGAGTGATATTATTCTATCCATTGAAGAAGACAAAGAGGGAAACCTCTGGTTAGGCACGTTTGATGAAGGAGTATTTAAAATTGAAGATTTTACCGATTCAAGTCTGGGGAAAATAAAAACTTATAATATAAATAACGGATTCCCCGGTAATACTATCTGGGACATTCTCTCGGATAACGACGGAAATATTTGGTTTGGTACAGATAAAGCAGGAATTGTAAAATATGATCAGTATCAATTCAGGAATTATTCCATTGAACAGGGTTTCCCTGATAAACAGGTGCTATGTCTTTTTCAGGATAGCGAGGAAAATATTTGGACAGGCACATTTAGCAGCGGTATATGCAGGTTAATGGGAGAACATTTTTCTCACTATACCGAAGAACAAGGGCTTACAAACAGTCAAATATATGATATTGACCAGGATACAGATGGCAATTACTGGCTGGCTTCACATGGTGGAGGATTAATAAAATTAACTTTTTATAACAATAAAGCTTTTTTTAGATCTTATACCACTGAAGATGGATTGCCTGATAACTATATAAATTCAATATATATTACAGCAAACCAGGATATCTGGCTGGCAACCAAAGAAAATGGCATTTCTAAATTTGACGGGAAAAAGTTCATTAACTATTCTGAAGAGAGTCATCTGGTTGATAACCATGTAAACTGTGTAATGGTTGATTCCCGGCAGCAGGTCTGGAGCGGGACGCGCGGGGGAATAAGCCTTTTAAATGACAAAGGTTTTTTTACTATAAACGAAGAAAACTGGGAATTACCACACAATGAAGTCCAGTCTATTATCGAAGATAAAAAAGGAAATATCTGGGTTGGTACTCTTGGTGGTTTAGCAGAGTTTAAAGATAGTACAATGACTACTTTTGATGAAGAAGAAGGATTGTATTATAAGGAAATTTATGCGCTTGCCGAAGACACACATGGAAATATATGGATTGGAACAAATGGTGGCGGGTTATTTAAATATGAAATAAGTTCGCAGGAAGAACAACCGATTAAATTAATTGCAGATAATAGTGTTCTCAGATCTACAAATATTATGTCTCTCGTATTCCAGAATGATAGTGTACTTCTTGTTGGAACCAATGTGGGATTTGATAAACTTGTTTTAGATAAAAAGGGTGAGATAATAAGTGCAAAAAATTATTATAAATCAAATGGCTTTATCGGAATGGAGAATAATCTGAATTCCATTCTTAAAGATAATAAAGGGAATATATGGTTTGGAACTGTTAAGGGAATTACATGCTATAAACCTGAACTGGAGAAAATTAATACTAAACCACCTATAAATCATTTAACGGAACTGGATCTCCAGTTTAAAAATATTGACTGGACTGAACATGCCGATAGTTTGTATCCTTGGACTTTGTTACCCCAGACACTCAGGTTACCGCATAGTGAAAACCATCTGACTTTTAAATGGACAGGAATATCCTTGAGCAATCCTGAAAATGTCAGATATAAATATAAGCTTGATCCGGTAGATAAAGACTGGTCACCATCCCGGCAGCTATCTGAACAAACATATTCGGGAATGAGACCGGGTGATTATTCATTTTTGGTTTTGTCTGAAAATGAAAACGGGATTTGGAATGAAGAACCTCTTACATTTGATTTTACCATTAAGCCCCCATTCTATCAAACATGGTGGTTTATTTCTATAATGGTTGTTTTGGTGATTATTGCCATTATTATCTATATCAAGTATCGTGAAAAGCAGTTAATTCGTGAAAAACGGATACTCGAACAGAAAGTAACTGAACGAACTGTTGAGATACGGAAACAAAAAACTGAGATCGAGGATCAAAAAGATATCATTGAACAGAAAAATATTGATATTACAGATAGTATCAGGTATGCAAAACGAATTCAGGATGCAATATTGCCATCTTTACAAGTGATTAAGGATAATCTGAAAGATTCATTTGTGCTTTACCTGCCAAAAGATATTGTTAGCGGAGATTTTTACTGGGTGAAAGAAAAAAATGAATCACTTGTTATCATAGCTGCAGATTGTACCGGTCATGGTGTTCCCGGTGCTTTTATGAGTATGCTTGGTATATCCTTTTTAAATGAAATAGTTGAAAATGATAATATTACCTCCCCCGAGAAAATTTTAAATATTCTAAGGGAAAATGTTATAACTGCTCTTAGACAAAGAGGTCTGGAAACTGAATCAAAGGATGGAATGGATATGGCTGTTTGCTCTTATAATAGAAAATTAAAACGCTTGTCGTTTGCAGGAGCAAATAATCCACTCTACATAGTAAGGAATAAAGAACTGATACAAACCAGGGGAAACCGAATGCCGGTTGCCATTCATGTTAAAATGGATGATTTTACAAAATATGATATCCCAATTGAGACAGGTGATTCTCTTTATATGTTTTCCGATGGTTATGTTGATCAGTTTGGAGGCCCGAAAGGAAAAAAATTCAAGAACAAAAAATTCAAACAATTATTGATCAATATACAGGATGAGAATATGATAACCCAGAAGGAAATTCTCAATAAAACCATTACTGAATGGCGGGGAGAACTTGAACAAATTGATGATATTGTTGTTTTGGGTTTTAAAGTGTGATTTCAACGCTTTACACTTTGCACTACATCACTGCAACTCTGTGGTTAAATTTTAAAAGAATTAACCGCTAAGTGCGCTGAGGATGCGCTAAGAACGCAAAGAACAAATATTATGAAAAAAACTTTAATAAGTTTAAATATTCTTAGCGAACTTTGCGCCTTCTTTGCGATCTCTGCGGTTCGTTTTTTTTACTGCATTACTTCATCACAACTCTTCTTCTTACTTTTCATAAAAATGCATATCCCGGATGTATTCATAAACTTTGGGTGGCAGGAAATACCGGATATTTTTTCCTTCTTTTATTGACGTGCGAATAAAGCTGGATGAGATCTCCATCAGCGGTGCATCAACATAATGGATCACTGCATTTTTCAATATGTTTTTTTCAGTAGTAATTTTGCTTGTTGGATATCCGGGCCTGGGATATACATAGATTTCATATTTTTCGAGTAGCAGATCATAATTTTTCCATTTATTTATTGTTTTCAGGTTATCTGTACCCATAATCAAAGCAAACCGGTTGGTTGGATATCGTTCTTCAAGATAGGTAAGTGTATTAATTGTATATGAGGGTCTGGGTAAATAAAATTCAATATCAGATGCTTCCAGTTCAGGATCATTCCCTATTGCCAGTTCTGTAAGATATAGCCGGTGATGATTGGCGAGAAGGGTCGACTTTTTCTTCAATGGGTTCTGCGGACTGATAACGAACCAGATATGGTCAAGGTCAGGTGAAAATTCGATCATATAGTTCGCAATAGCCAGATGACCGATATGTATAGGGTTGAAAGACCCGAAGTATAAGCCAATTTTCTTCATTATTCCGAAATATAGGTATTATATCAACACAACTGTTTGTTTGAAATAATCAGTTAGGTTTCGAGAAAACGGGAAACTACAGTAATAACCTCGTTGGTTGCAATGTCAAGGTTTTCGTTTATTATTACAATATCGAATTGTTCAGCAT
>DAOVLD010000249.1 GCA_030631445.1 Bacteroidota bacterium | reverse complement strand
CACGCAAGTTGTGGAATGGGATAACCAGAATAATCTTATCAAGGTAAATCCGGTTTATAAATGGACAGAAGAGCAGGTATGGGAATATATTAATAAGTATAATATCCCTTATAACCCATTGCATGATAATGGGTATCCGAGCATTTCATGCCAGCCATGTACAAGAGCAATAAAACCGGGAGAGGATGTGAGAGCAGGCAGATGGTGGTGGGAAGAACCTGAGAAAAAAGAATGTGGGTTGCATAAACATCGGAGAGAATAATCCGAACCACGAACCTTGGTTACTGTGTTTGCATTATCTCGACAACTTTTTTGTGACACAGAATATTTACCAACATCTGCAGGATAATTTCATTATCCAGATCTGATAAAAAATTTGTTAGCTTACTTTCTCTTTCCTGTTTATCTTTTATATTACTGATCTTTTTTAAATTTTTGAATTGAGATACTTTCAGTTCATTCTCAAGACTTTCCAGTAATACTTCAAATAGGAGAGATTCGGGTTTTGTACTTTTCTTTATATCGTTGGGTGCTCCTAATGTTTCTAGTTCCATGATGCATGCTTCAAGAATCTCTTTTCCGTATTTCTTTGATGCATCATAACCGCTTGAAGTTCCCATGGTATCGCGTAATGACCAGCTGCTTAAATCCTGATGGATATTCTTGATTTTAGTGATTTTTGATGAATCGTACCCAAAAACTCTTTCAAGGATCAGAATAGTGGATATTTTCCATGCTTCCAGATCGAAATCTTTATTTTCAAGTTTTTCTATCTGCTTTTTTATCAATTCAATTTCTTTTTCTTTCATTATTGTATTTGATTAGCATATTTATCAGTACTTATTACCATTCATGATAGAAAATATCCTAATAAGCTATAATAAAAATACGGTTTTTTATTAAGAAGCCGAAACAGGAACAACTAAAATTCAAATTTATTCATAAAGATTGTCCGGAATAGTATTTCCGGCGTTTCTTAAATGCTTCTTTTCTGCTTCGTATGCTCATTATGGAAAAACTTACAAATAATCCTCCAATCATAATCAGGGAAACACCAGCAATAACAGAACTAAGAGTATAGCCTTCTTCGAAATTTTTTTGTAGATATAATCCAAATATTGCAGCAAAAATTATTATTAAACCAATAATCAGCGCAAAATAATCATAAATTGAATAAAGCAAATTTGCAGTTTTGTATAGTTTTGAATTTCTATATTTTTCAAACTGTCTCTGCGCTTGGCGTGCAGCATGTTTTCTTGCTTTCGCTTTTTCTCTTTCAACCCAGTCACGATATCTTTCCTCAGGAGTTTTGTTCGATCTGAATCCGGGTTGGTTATAGTGTTTCATTAAAAACTCATATGCTTCATTCACAAGAATAAATTTATCCTGTGCCCCGGAATCCTTATTCAGGTCAGGATGAAACTTTTTTGCTTTTTTCCTGAAAGCCCTTTTAATTTCAAGAATCCCTGAATTCGGAGAAACTTCAAGTATATTTAAATATTGACGGATCATTGATAGCCTTTTTCAGAATGCAAGATAAGAACTTAGCTTCGCAAAGTAATTAAAAAGATAAATACTATTAAAATAAAACAGGCTAAGGCTAAGGTTTTTATGTCTTCATTTTAAACCTGTTCCTTTAACTTTGCTCTTATTTATTGAATCTAAATAATTATCTTTCTTTATTTCTCTTTTTACTTAGCCTTAGCCTCAGCCTTTTATTAAATGTTTCATATTTCTTATATTGTAGATTATTTGAAAATTGCAATAAATGGAAAAGGTATTGCATATTGGCAGGCTTCCTATTAAATTGTGGTTGAATGAGATCGAAGATGGAGCCATGAAACAGGCAGTAAACCTGGCAAATCTCCCTTTTGCATTCAAACATATTGTCATTATGCCAGATTGCCACCTGGGTTATGGTATGCCTATTGGTGGAGTGCTGGCTACGAAAGGAGTTGTTATTCCCAATGCGGTTGGTGTTGATATAGGTTGCGGGATGTCGGCTGTGAGAACATCTTTGCATAATATTGAGATGAATAAACTACGCATAATTATGTCTTGTATCAGGGATCTTGTGCCACTGGGATTTAAGCATCATAAGAAGGCCCAGGATCAGAAACACATGCCAGTTGTAGCCGGGGAAAACCTTTGTGTTGCTGATTTACCTGTTGTTTCACGAGAGTATGGCAGCGCCCTTCACCAGATTGGAACACTGGGTGGCGGGAACCATTTTATTGAAATTCAGAAAGGTTCAGACGGTTTTATATGGCTAATGGTACATTCAGGCAGTCGTAATATTGGTAAACAGGTGGCTGACCATTATAATAAACTGGCAATGAAGCTTAATGATAAATGGGGTAAGTCTGAATACAGGAAATGGCAACTGGCATACCTGCCTGAAAATAGTGATGAGGGAATTATATATTGGAATGAGATGCGGTTTTGTATCGATTTTGCATTTGCAAACAGGCAATTAATGATTGATAATATCATATCGGTATTCAGAAATGAATTTGGTGAAAAGATTAAATTTGCTCCCCTGATCAATATTGCCCATAATTATGCCTCGAGAGAAAATCATTTTGGCGAACAGGTTATCGTTCATCGTAAAGGAGCTACCCAGGCTATGAAAGGTCAAACAGGTATTATCCCTGGTTCGCAAGGCACAAACAGTTATATTGTTCGTGGTAAAGGGAATATGGATAGTTTTGAAAGTTGTTCGCATGGCGCAGGAAGAGTTATGGGACGAAAACAGGCACAAAGAAGTCTGGATCTTTCAAAAGAGATCAAAGACCTGGATAAAAAGAATATACTTCATTCAATACGGTCAAAAAAAGATCTCGATGAAGCCCCTTCTGCTTATAAGGATATAAAGGAGGTTATGAGAAACCAATCTGATCTGGTGGAAATAATTGTTGAGTTAAAACCAATGGCAGTGATAAAAGGATAATAGAAATGATACCTGTATATATAAAGGCG
This sequence comes from Bacteroidota bacterium, assembly GCA_030631445.1. Taxonomy (GTDB): domain Bacteria; phylum Bacteroidota; class Bacteroidia; order Bacteroidales; family VadinHA17; genus JADFUQ01. The sequence continues at coordinate 431 of DAOVLD010000249.1, read as the reverse complement.
TATGAAACAGGTGTCCTTAATGAAAGGATCAGCTATGCACATGAGCAACTTGCTGACTGTAATATGTGTCCGCGCAGATGTGGTGTAAACCGGTTGAATGGTAATAAAGGAATATGCAAAACGGGTTTCAGGGCAATGGTTTCAAGTTATAATTCCCATTATGGGGAAGAATCTCCTTTAGTTGGTAAAAATGGCTCAGGTACAATCTTTTTTACAAATTGTAATCTGCTGTGCGATTTTTGTCAGAATTTTGATATAAGTCATGAGGGAAGAGGTAATGAAGTATCTGATGAAGAATTAGCCCTGATGATGCTGCAACTTCAAAGAGGTGGTTGCCATAATATTAATTTTGTTACACCTACACATGTAATACCGCAGATATTATCAGCTTTGAAGCAAGCCGTTATTGGAGGATTAAATATTCCGCTGGT
>DAOVLD010000250.1 GCA_030631445.1 Bacteroidota bacterium | reverse complement strand
TTAATGCATATTTTAATGACTGGTTAGCGTAATTGAGTGCTTTATCAGAACTGTCCTGTTCAAATAAAATCCTGGCTTTTGTATATAAAATAATTGCAGTAACTGAGTCGGAGAAGATAGTATCTGTTTCAGCAACAAAAATATCATTTTGTTGAGCATATAATACATTACATGCTATTAATATGAAAAAAAGTATAGTATTTTTTATGTTAATAATTCCGGACATAATAAAATATTAGTCAGTGTTTTGATATAGACCTGTAATTAATATCTGTCAATAAAGTCAAATAAATCATAAAAAAAACATCAAAAAACAAAATACAAATAACAAAAAATATCCAATGTTTGAAGAACCAAAATCCAAACAGCATATATACAAGAATTTGTTTGATTTTTGATTCATTAGAATTTGAGATTTATTTGTATTTTGGTGCTTGCTATTTGTAATTTATTTATTATTTGGTGCTTGTCATTTGTGATTTTGACTATTTATATAAACTTTCGGACTTTATAGACGGGCTCTAATTAATTTAGGTTATATGATAATCCAAATTGCATGCTCCTTCCCAGTTGCGGGTTATAAACCAGATTCTCGTCGAGTATTGTGGCATTTAACCCACCGTATTTCTCATCCAAAACATTGGTTACCTTAACAAATCCACGGATATTCGGACTGATATTATAACCTGCCATTATATTTATAGTATAATATCCGTCAATATCTTTAAACAATTTATCATAGAGATTTTCAACCGGGATCAGCAGACGCAACCATTTACTCATCCATGTATTTTCCATATGGATGTAAAGTTTATCTGCCGGATAAAATGAAACTTTCAATTTCCCCTGATGCTTTGGCAATAGTGTAAAATATTCCTGAACTAATTTTGAAACATTCGGCAACCGGTCCCTGCGGTTCAGGAAAGATAAACTCAATTCAGCATCCAGCTTAATTGACTTGATAAGGTTATCAATCCGGTAAGTAGTCTGACTTCCATATACCCGGGATAATGATTCCTTATTATTGACACGGGTTGTGACAGAATCGTTAATAGCTCCCGGCAGATTAAACCCAGTTACCGGCATTGTTTCAACTACTATATGATTTTTGATCTGGTAAAAGAAAAATGATTGATTTACAGAAACACGTTTGAATATTTTTGTGTTAAAACCTAACTCTAACGCTTCAAATTTTTCAGGAAGAAGATTTTTAACAGGCGCCATAATATAATTGATATTGTTCCCGGTAACAGGATAAGCAAGTGATTGGAAAGCAATGGAAGAAGGGGGTGCTTTATACGCTGTACCGGCCGACAACCGGACGGATGTTTTATTATTGAATTTGTATAATACGGCTAGCTGGGGGCTAAAGCTGTTTCCATACAATGTATTTCTGTCATACCTTATCCCCCCCATAATCCTGAATTTACTTCTTATATAATAGAATTGTAGAAACTCCGACAGGTTGCTGAATGATAAAGGATTATACCCGAAATTACCCAATAAAGTATCTCTGATGGAGACTGAATTGCTGAATGGTTTATAATCTTTTTTATTGAAAGGGTTATACAGATAATTGGTCACCGGAAGATTTCCTGATTTCTGGTATGAGATGCCGGCAACCATTTCCATGTTTTTTGTGGGCGAGAATGAAACAAGTTGTTCAAATAGGATATCATCAGAAGCAGAAAACCTGTACACTTTATCGGTAGAAGGAATGAAAGTAACCCCCTGACTCGAGGTATTATCCATCCGGTAAACCAGGCTCGATAGATTTGTTGTAGTGGATACTTTACCAATATCCTTTGAAAAACTTAATGTTATACGTTGAATATTTTCACCCCAGTAATTTTGCGGGTTGTTATATTTATAGTAAACAGGAGACAACCCGACAGAGCTATGTGTTTTTCTGTACATATTATCATATGATAATTTCAGACCACGATATTCAATCTGAAGTCCGATCATATGCGATGATGATGAGAGCTCCTCCATCTCAGGGCGGGTTAAACTGCCCTCATAATGCTCGCCGAAATACTGACTCTTAAAACTGTCCGGGTCTATACCATTTTCAAATAATATTTCTTCAGTTATATCAAGTGGTTCATATTCTGTGCCGCCAATGTTAATATTTTCCTTGTGCTTTTGATAATAATTAAGTGGATTATAAACATCCTGACCGGAGTACCGGATGTTCATATTATTATATTCGCTTTTGTTTCCATAGAAACTGTATTGGAGAATGTTCTTGTTCTTTCCTGCTTTCCCTCCAATCATAAAATTGATATAGTTATATTCATCCGGGCCAAGGCTGATATCACCGCTTACAAAGGTTCCCTTGTCTGCCTTTCTGGTAATTATATTTATTACTCCGGAAACAGCATCTGCTCCATACACGGCAGCAGCTGTACCATATATTACCTCAATTCTTTCAGCCTGCCTGATGGGTAATTGAGCCCCGATTGGCATACCGGAAACAACAGATGGTTTTACAGGCAGACCATTAATAAGAATTTTGGTATATAAATTCCCGGTTAATCCCCTAATCTGAAAACTTTCCCCAAGCTCACCTGATCCCGGTTGTGAAATTTTTATTCCGGGAAGCGACCGGAGTACATCTATAAGAGAAGTATATTGGTTTCTAATAATATCTTCGTGGGTTACAATATATGCAGTAAATGGTAAATCTTCCAGACTTTTGGATATTCGACCGGCTGTAATCAGATTTTGTTTCCCGGAATCTGCGAAAAGTACAATGTCTTCTAATCTTAAAGTGTCTGGTTGAATAGAAAAAATACTTGTGTCAGTTTGGGCGTAAGTTGATAATTGTGAAAAAGCGAATATTGAAACCAAAATAGAATATAGAATAATTGGGGAGCAGATTCTATTTTTTAATCCTCCTTCGCGTTCCGCTTCGGCGGACGAGAAGGAAGTGGTTAATTCCCCGATGTTTGCATCGGAATTTTGGGTCCAGGGCTTACCCTGGGGTTTAATACCATTTATTATTTTTACTATAATAGCCAAACCAGTTATTTTTATTGAACCATAGAATGGTTATTCTGTATGTTATGTTTTTTTCAGGTATCCAAATTACAAAAAGAAAACATTAATTGAAAAAACGATATTATTTATAAATTATAAAAAGAAAAGAATAACGTAATTAAATTTATTTATTGCTATAGTTTCATAATACTGGCAGCACTTTCTCAAAATAATTACCTAGTGAAAAAAAATATTAATCGGTTTGCCGGAATATTAATATAGTATAAAAACAACGAGTATATATTGTTATTTTTGATACTTACCTATCTTAATACAAAATGTAAACAATACAATGTCTACTATGGTAATCCGAAATTTTGAAAATGAGATAGAAAATGAATACTATAAAAAAT
>DAOVLD010000024.1 GCA_030631445.1 Bacteroidota bacterium | reverse complement strand
CTTTCCATTGCAATTGTAATCTGCTCCATACCAACCAGTTGCTGTTGACTTGAAGCAGCTATTTGAATGGTTGCCTGAACAGCTTCTGTTATACTTTCCGAAAGCACTTCAATCGCTTCCCCTGCTGTTGTTGAAAGTTTCAGACCTTCGTCCATAGTTTTTCCACCTTCTTCGGTAGCCATTACAGCGCTACTGACAGATTTCTGAATATCGCCTAAAATACCGCGAATCTGAGTATTTGCTTCTTTTGACCGTTCAGCAAGATTCTTGATCTCCTGGGCTACTACTGCAAAACCTTTACCATGTTCTCCTGCTTTTGCCGCTTCTATGGAAGCATTTACAGAGAGCAGGTTTGATTGTTCGGCAAGGTCATTAACAGTCGCACTAATTTCACCAATTGTCTGGCTTTGCTCGCTTAACCTGACCACAATATCGGCAACGGATTCCATTTGCTGTTTGATCCTGTTCATGCCTTCCAACACATCCTTTATAGCTTTCGTACCACCCTGAGATATTTCCATTGTCTTTTGACTATTTTCCGAAACACCGGTTGCCTTTTCGTTGGAAACTTCCGCAGTCTGTTTTACTTCTTCCACAGTTGTAGTTGTTTCACCAATTGAGGTGGCAGTTTCAGCGGCACTGGAAGCAAGCTGTGAAACTGCTGCCATTATTTCACTTGCAGATGAAGCAAGAACATTAATTCCTTCGCTGATTTCGTTTATTTGATCGCGATTTTGTTCCACCATAGTTTTAAATGCCTTACCCATAGTATCTTTATCTGAAAGGAGTTTAACATCTATTGCCAAGTTGCCATTTGCAATTTCCTCTGCCATGTCGGCTTTTTCATTGAGGCTTGTTACCATGGTCTTAAATGCATTTCCCATTGTGTCCTTATCAGAAAGTGGTTTTACTTCTATTGTCATATCTCCTTTAGAAATAGAAATTGCTATCTCTGACATTTTGATTAAATAATTGCTCATTTTATAGAAAACCTGTAATAATTTACCTAATTCATCCTTCCTGTCGGTTTCTATTATATCAATATCCATTTCACCAACGGATATTTTTTTTGCCAAACCAACAGTTGTATTTAAAGGTTTAGTAATTGAAAGTGTAATTAAAAAAGCAAATAATACTCCTATTATAAGTGCCAATATGCTGAAGATGAGAATAAGATTAGTTGATGAAGACATACTTGCAAGCATCTTTGTTTTTTGATTATCTCTGGAATCGTTACATATATTTTCTGTTTCACGTGCCGCATTAACCATATTTTGATCTGCAGATTCTTGTTGTTTCATATAATCAACAAATCGGTCAAAGGCAGTTTCATAACCATTAATTGCTGATATTAATTCATCAATCTGACTTATTTTTCCTCTCTCTTTGAACTTAGACCTTAAATCAGAAATAAGGTTTTTAACTTGTAACAATAAGTCATCGTGATTGTCTTTCCATTCCTTTTCACCCCTTGAGATAATATATTCTTTTTCATTTTTTCGGACATTAAGAAACCACTGTATTAATTGATTTGCATCAGCCGAATATGATTTATGAGTATCCCGGATATTTTCAAGAAGACTGATCACTGTACGAGCTTTTGCCCGCATTTCTGTCATGGTTTTATCTTTTTTGTCTTCCAGTTCCAGGAAACTCAGAAAGGCTTTATTATAATCATTAACTGCCTTTAAAACCGCATCCATTTGGTTCTTATTTTCTTTCTTTTTAAATTTCTCTTTAGTTTCAAGCGCCTGCTTATTTAGAAATTCAATATACCCTTCAACTTTATCTAAATAAGATTTATCTCCACGAAGTATAAAGTTTTTTTCTTGTCTTCTGGCTTGTAATATTGTTTCTACCAGCATGTTTACATCATCTTTCTTGTCTACCCTGTCTTTTACATTCGATAGTGCACTGAAACCAATATAAGCTGCGAGAATTAACAATACAAGTATTGTAGAAAAACCGATAGCTAATTTAGTTCCAATTTTCAAGTTGCTGAATAATTTTTGAAATTCCATAATTACCTGCGTTTTTATTAAATTTCTTCATTAATTATAATTTTTTCATCTAATAAAAAATCTTTTATATTAAGAATTATTAATCTGTCTTCAGTTACGCCTACTAGATAATCATTATTAATTCCGGTTATAGTAGGGATACTTGTCTGAAGTTTGTCCGGAAAAATATGTGTGCTTCCGATTATTTCATCAGCCAGTATCCCCAGTTCAATATCCTGATGTTTTACAACAATAACTCTGTTCAGTTCTGTAATACCTTTTTCCGGGAGATTGAAGATTTTTTTAATGTCAATAACAGCGATGATCTTTCCCCGCACATTTATTATCCCTAAAATAAAATCCGGCGTACAGGGCAGTTGTGTAAGTTCTTTAAGTAGGATAACTTCGCTTACATAGTTGGCATCTATTGCATATCTTTCATTTGTCAGAAGGAATTCCAATGCTTCAAATTGGTCTCCGGTTATTTCTTCCTTCACAACCTCTGTTGTTAAGAAATCTGCTCTTTCTCTGAGAATCTTTTTCTTTTGTTTAATGTATGTCATTTTGTTTAAGTTTTCATTGTCATCCATACGGACTTCCTTCGGTCGTTTGCTTCGCGTCATTCATTGTCATTTACTTCGCGTCATTTATTGTCATTTGTTTCACGTCATTAATGACTATTTAATGACTTTTATTAATTTCCATTTTCATCCTTTCATCGAATTAATAATTTCAGTTAATCTTCCGGCAGTTAATCCATCCGATTCCGGAAGTAATTCTTCGGGATTGAGTTTTGCCAGAATATTCAAAGCATTCTTGTAATGTTTCAGTCCTGAAGTATTTTTTTCTGATTTAGAGCAAAGATTACCCAATGAAAAATATGCCAGCACAAAATCAGGGTCAAGATAGATAGCACGGTTCAATGATGACATTGCTTCTTTATCATTCCCCTGTTCCAGCAATATAGTAGCCATCAGGTAGTAGATGCCGGTATTTAATTTATCTGTTTCCAATGCTTTTATACATAAAGCACTAGCTTCATCCAATTTCCCTAAATTTGCTTTTGTTTTTGCTAAAAGCGAAATTGTGGATTTTGAATTTATTGCATCCTTCGTCAAAATATTTGTTAAAAGATTTTCAGCTTCTTCAAATTTACCTTGTTCAAATAAAACAACTGCTTGTTCGTATTCTGAAACCTTTTCTTTTAATTGCTTTTTATGAATCTTCTTCCTTTGAACTTTCTTTTCAGGTATTGGGTATTCATGTTTAATTAATGGTTTGACAATTTCAACCCTAGGAACCTGCTGAAAAGCTTTTGGGATTTTAATAGTTTCCGGAATTTTCCATTCAGTTATTTCCTTTTGTTTAACTTTTCCTGAATCTTTTTTATAAATTGTAAACCTGTAATAAAGTATTTTCCCAAATTTTGATGATATAAGATTTGACATTTCTACAGGGCTGACAATAAGTATTCCTCCTCTTACAAGGGAATTGTATAAATGATTTGTAACGGCTTTTATTCCTTCATGTGAAAAATATATCAATACATTTCTGCAAAAAATAATGTCCATTGCGTTAGTATTATTTGTCAGTGACGGATAAGAATCTTTTGCTAAATTCTGGTAGGAAAACGTAAGCATTTTTTTTATTTGTGGCAGAATTTGGAATTTATCATCTCCTGTTTTTTTGAAGTAATTATCAATGAACCATTTTGGTGTGTTACGGAAAGACCATTTTGTGTAAATTCCTTTTTTTGCTTTTTTTAAAAAAGCAGAATTTATATCTGTAGCGAGAATAGTAATATCCCAATTTTTTATATCAGGAATAGCTCTGAGAAGCGTGATAGCAATAGAATAAGGTTCTTCACCAGAGGCGCAGCCTGCACTCCAGATTCTAAGACGCTGGTCTTTTCCTCGCCGTTTATGAATTAACTCCGGTAAATATTTATGCTCCAGAAAATCAAATCCCTTCTTTTCTCTTAAAAAATAGGTTTCACCCACCGTAATATGACTTGCCAAAACCTCAATTTGTTCATTGGATAAATTATTCTCCAGAAGCCAAAGAACAAATGTGGTCGTATTTGTAAAATTGAACTCTTTTGCAGCAAGGCTGATTTTCCGGACAAGTTCCTTTTCGTGTTTGTCTGAAAAGTCTAATCCCAGATTAGTTAATAAGTATTTTTTTAACTGTGCAAATAAGAGTTCTGGAAGTGTTTCTTTCATATTTTCAAATTTCTATTTTCCAATTTCAGTTTTTATTACAGTTTTGTTTTTCTTAATTAATTTCTTGTCTTTTTCTCTTTGCTTTTTAAGTGCTGCCTTTAAAAGTGTGATTTCTTCCAATGTCAGGAATTTATCAAGATCATTAATCAAAACGATTCCATCTTCAAGCTTAAAAACCCCTTCAACATAATCAATATCCAGGAAAATTTTTTCTGCCTTAATTATTTCCTCCTCTGTCCGTTCAACAACATCACTAACAGTATCGACCCAAAGAGCAACTGTTCGCATGGAAGTGTTTGCAATTATCAGTCGATCATTTAAATCAATATCTTTCTCCGGAAGCAAAAACAGTTTTCGTGTATTCACAACCGGTATAAATTTCCCTTGAAAATTTATTATTCCCATTATGTATACTGGCGTTTTTGGTAATGGAGTTATTTCAACAATATGAACAATCCTTTCAACGGTGGAAAGATGCAATGCAAATCGTTGCTTATCCAGCCAGAATACAACAAGTTTGTTTAGTTTTTCCATTTATATCAGTAAATATGTGTAGTAAAAAAATTATTAATTTCAGAATAATAATCAGAATGAATGATTTTTTCATTTTACAGAAATTTATTTTTTTATACAGTAAATATTAATTATATACTATATGCTAAATGAGTATCTTTTATAGGAATTCAGGTTCACCAAGGTTTTTTTTCTGTAAGCTTTAATTAAACTTGCATGGAGATTGTTTTAGTTGATTGGTTTAGTAAGTTTTAAATAGCCTCATAGTTTCATATTTTACATAGTCACCTTCTTATGTACTGACTTTAAAAAATCAATAAAATTGATATTGTTTCCCAATTTAATGATTTTTTGAAGAAAAAACACTGGTGTCCGGTAAAAAATATTTAGAAGGGGATGCCCCGTAGGGCAAAATCCCCATTCTTGGTTAATTTTGTATTTCACTACAAAAACAAAATAACCATGAGCAAATCTACAAATTTTACCGGACAGCCGATCTTTGGACAACTGATTAATTTTTTAGATAGATCCAAAATAAGTAAAATATCGAGGAAAAATGAAGCTGACCGGTATACGAAAAAGTTCACAACCTATAAACACCTTATAGTGATGATGTTTGTAACGTTAAACGGATATCAATCTATACGGGAAACTATAATAGGTTTACTAGCAAATGCACATAAGCTGGGGCATTTAGGCTTGAATTATGTTGTAAGACGTAGTACGTTCTCTGATGCTAACAAACGCAGGCCCAGTGAAGTATTTGGGGAAATTTATATGGATGTATATCGAAAATATGCTTCAAGTTTATCGGACAGCCGGTTGAGCAAACAGGACTTAAAACGACTTTATATCATGGATTCTACCACCATAACCTTGTTTAAAGAGATACTGAAAGGAGTAGGACGTAATCCCAAATAAAAAAAAAGGGGGGATCAAAGCACACACAGTTATTAAAGCCGATGAAAACGTACCTTGTCTTATTCGTTTTAGTGCAGCCGCACGTCATGATCATACGTTATTGAGTGAAGTTAACTTACCTAAAGGGTCAATTATTACTTTTGACAAAGCATATGTTGATTATGCGCGTTATCAGGAGTTTAGTGAGTCTGAGATATGGTATGTTACCCGTTTAAAAATAAATGCCCTCTATACGGCAAGAAAAGAGTTCGATATCCCTGATGAAGCTGATCCGGGTGTCCTGAAAGACGAAATTATCGAATTGCAATACGGTGAGAAAAAGGAAAAAGTACACAAAGCCAGACGTATTGCCTATTGGGATGATACAAACAATCGGTTATTTGAATTCCAGACTAATAACCTAAAACTTCCTGCAGAAACGATAGCCTTGATTTACAAGAAAAGATGGCAAATAGAAACATTGTTTAAGCAACTAAAACAGAACTTTCCATTAAAATATTTCCTGGGAGATAACGTTAATGCAATTGAGATACAAATATGGGCAGCAATGTTGGCTAACCTGTTAATATCGTTAGTCAAAAGCAAGTTAAAACACAACTGGGCGTTCTCAAATATGGTATCTATTATCAGACAGCAGTTGATGGACTACATCAATATTTACCGGTTCCTGGAAGACCCTGAGAAAGCTTGGAGAAGCATAATAAATGAAAATGATTTAAAATATCAAAATACGCTATTCCCTGAAATAAGGGGGGCTTACTCTTGAAAACAGAAAAACTGATAATTGATTATCAGGCAAATAACAATAAGAATTAATTAAATTCTGGTTTTACCGGACAACAATGCATACTTATATGTTATTGGTAGCACAGTTTGTGCGAAACTAAACTATCTTATTATTTTTCAACATTTTATTTAACTGCGAAACTTTAATTAAACAGAATTAGAATCATTTAGGTTGTTTAACTGTCCCACTAGCTTCGCTGCTTCATCAAATTCATAGTCAGATATATAATCTCTGATTTTCCTAATTTCTTCAGCATATTTGCTAATGCCCCGGACCTTTTCCAGTTCATCCGCCATATTTGCAGCATCAAAATCGCTCTCTTCGAGCATTAGTCTTAATTCATTCAGCAGTTTCCTGAAATGAACAATATCCAGGTCACCGTCCGGAACTGTCTGGCTATCAGTTTTCCGGACATCTGTCTTCTCAAAAGTCTGTTCTAATAAACTTAGGATGGGTTTGAGTAAACTATCAAGTCCGGACAATTCCGAATCAAAATCTTTTTTTCCCGGTTTCCTGAGATTATCATCAAGGATTATTGTAGAATTATGCAGTTCCATGGCCCCGATGTTTCCGGATACTCCTTTAAGTGTGTGAACCATACGTTCAGCTTCATTTACATTACCTCGCTCCAGCTTCGTTCTCAATTCATTGGTAAAACCGGAATAATTCTTTAGGAATTTCCCGAGTAGTTTCATATAGAGTTCCCGGTTATTATTGATCCTTCTCAGGCCGGCTTCAATATCCACTCCCTCAATCTCAGGAATTTCAATCTCTCGTTCTTTCTCAACCGGAGTGTCTGTTTTGATCTTTTTACCTGTTTCTGCTTTTCCAGGCTTGATCCATCTTAACAGTGCCCTGTAGAACTCTGCAGGATCGATCGGTTTGGTCACAAAATCGTTCATTCCTGCATCCATGCATTTCTCTTTCACCCCTGAAATGGCATCAGCCGTCATGGCAGCAATGGGAAGATCTTTGTAATCTTTCAGTTTCCTTATCAGACGGGTAGCATCATAACCATCCATTTTGGGCATCTGCAGGTCCATAAATATAAGTTCATATTTTGATGGTTTGCCAGAGGCTTTAACCATTTCAACAGCTTCACTCCCATTGTTGGCAATTTCTGTCTGAATCCCTGCTGCTTCGAGCATGCCAACAGCCACATCCTGGTTTACTTCATTGTCTTCAACCAGAAGAACCAAGGCTCCCTGCAATTGTGATAAAAGATCTTCTGGAATTACACCGGTTTCACGTTCAATTTGTTCTCTTTCAACTTTTTTCCCGAATACCTCCATAATAGTATTGAAGAGTGTTGAATAACTTACCGGCTTAATGAGGGTTGCAGCTATGCCAATTTTGTCTGCTTTAGACAATATCTCCTCCCTGTTATATGCAGTTACCATAATAATTGTTGGTGGCGCAGCAATCTTCTTACCTGATTTAATTAATTCTGCAGCCTGTAAACCATCCATCTCAGGCATATTCCAATCCATCAGTACCAGCTCATATGGATCTTCTGCACTTTTTTCAAGCTCAATAATTGCATCCTTCCCTGATCTAACTGTTGTAACCTTAAATGTAAAAGCTTCCAGTGCTTCCCTGAGTATATGGCAGGCAGTTTCATTATCATCACAAACCAGCACCTTCATGCCGCGAAGATCAACAGCCGGTACGAATTTTTTTGCTTTCTGCTGTTCGCCCATGCCAAACCAGGCTGTAAAGAAAAATGAACTTCCTTGCCCTTTTATACTTTCCACCCAGATATCTCCTTCCATCATATCTGTCAGGCTTTTACATATAGCCAGTCCTAATCCTGTGCCACCATATTTCCGGGTTGTTGACACATCGGCCTGGGAGAAGGATTGAAACAGGCGGCCAACCTGCTCCTTTGTAAGTCCAATCCCTGTGTCTCTAACACTGAACAATATCTTTACTTTGCTTTTTTTCTTTTCTGCAAGTTCTGCCTGAATTACAATTTCACCATCCTTAGTAAACTTGATTGCATTGTTGGCCAGGTTGATCATGATCTGGCTTAATCTCAGTGGATCTCCTATCAACATATGAGGTACGCTACGTGGCAGGCCAATCACTATCTCAAGGCCTTTTTTATGAGCTTTATAGGTAATAACATTGGCTAAATCATGAAAGACCTTCTCCAGGTCAAATTCTGAATGCTCGAGTTCAAGCTTTCCTGCTTCAATCTTTGAGAAATCCAAAATATCATTTATGATTCCAAGAAGAGAGATCCCGGAAGAGTGTACTTTCCTTAAATTATCTCTCTGTTTTTTTTCAAGTTCTGTCTGTAAAGTCAGATATGTCATCCCAATGATGGCATTCATCGGTGTGCGTATTTCATGACTCATACGGGCAAGGAAATCACTTTTGGCTTGTGTGGCAGCTTCGGCTTCTTTTCTGGCTTCTCCCAGATCCTCCATTATGTTCAACATGGACCTACGTGCTTCGGCCAGCTCGGTGACACGTTTCCGAAGGGATTCCTCCATCCCTTTGCGCTCAGTGATGTCATGCCCCTGGGCAATAGTGGATAAAAGAGTTTTGCCGTCCTCAGCAAAGATATTGGCAGAATTCCAGAGTACTAACCGGGTCTCCCCATCACGGCGAAGAATTGGAATTTCAACCGACTCCCAGTATTCACCGCTTAAAGTATGGGATATCTTGCGTAGCAATTCATCACGGCTTGCCTCAGGAAAGAGTGTGTGCAGTTCCTGGCCGATGACATCGTCGGCTTTAAGACCCGTAACATGCTCGAAGGCATGGTTAAATCGGGTGATCCTAAGCGTTGCGTCCCAGACAATGATGGGGCTGTTGGTGTAGTTAAATAGGTTCTCCAGATAGTCGCGGGTCTCTCGCAGTTTGTTCTCTATCAGTTTCTGGTCCGTTATGTCCTGGACAAGTGAAAGAACCTGAATTATGCTATTAGAATTATCTTTTATAGGGGAACATGTGAAAGAATGCCATCGAATAGTACCGTCAGGTTGAAGGAAAGAACGATCCTTTTGGATAGTTTTTCCATGTTTGAAAGTCAAAGCTATAGGACAATCTTCGGGTATAATGTCAAGATTATCGTAAATTTTAGAACAAGTCTGACCAATCATATCAGATAGACCTCTTTCATTCATTCTCCTGTTGATCCAAAGAATTTTCTGTTTTCTGTCAACTAAAAATAAGTCTGCATAAATACTGCTTACAATATCATCAAGCGTATCTCTTTCCTTTGAAAGATTTAACTGAGCTGTCCGTAACTCATTTTTTTCTGTTTCAAGCATGTCTGTGGTAGCAGCAAGTTTTTTCATCAGTTGCCACACAACAAAATAGAAGATGAGTGCCATTACGATGGCAATAGATCCTGCCAGGGCAAACATTCCGTATTGATTTTTCTTAATGGCTATTTCAATTCCGTTATATGGTAGCGAAACACTTATTCCTCCCCGGATATCCCCAAGTCGATATCCTTGTTTGGCGTGGCAGGAAACACATCCTTTTTCATATAAAAGAGGACGCATAAACCGATAAATCTTCTTACCCTCTAACTCCGTGATTTGTGTTACTTCCTTAACTCCAGTCTCAAACGCCTGGAGGGACTCTCTTTCCCAGGGGTCAGGGGTATTATTTGGATTAATCAGATTAAGACTTGTTATATGGTACTGATATGTTCCAAACTGCTTTGCCAACTTTGATATCTCACGGGTCATCAGTGCAGGATTCTTTTTCGTATAAACAACCCCATCCGCTGTGGTGATATCCGGATTTTCCAGGTAGGGATTTGATCGCATTCCTTCTTTCTTTAGAACATAGATACCTCCATAATGAGCATTCCAACTCCGTGTAAGCACAATGCTCTCAAAATATCCCTTGGCTGAAAGGTAGGCAGATCTCATGATCATTTCGTTTTGTTTTAGGCTTAAATACAAGATAGCAGCCAATATTAATGAAATGACTACCAGCCATGCTGTCAATGTCCTTAACTTTACCTTGTGGGTTAATTTCATATTTTACTCCAAATTTTCGTAATGAAGGGTAACAGCCATTTTTTTGTTAAACTTTCTTTAAGCATAATACAAATTTCCTGTGAGTTTCTAAAAAATAATATTCTTAATCAGTCAACAATTTTATACTTGTCCGGCTGGCCCAATCGCCGCAGAACTTCGTTAATTTCTTTTTTAAACTTGATCATTCGTTCTTCACGTCCAACAGCCAGTTGGCTGAACCGTTCAAGATCCTCCAAATTCTGACGCAATTCCTCTTGCGCCCGTTTACGTTCGGTTATGTCAAAAAAAGTAAACACTGCACCTGCAAGTCTGCCATCTTTTTTCATAGGTGTTGCGGTATATTCGACGTGAAAACAGGTTTCATCCTTTCGCCACAGCACTTCATTATCCACATGGTGTGAGGTGCCATCCATATAGGCCTTGAAAATGGGGCAGTCTTCCAGTGGATAAAAGGAGCCATCGGCATGAGTATGATGAGTTAATTCATGTACACTTTTCCCAATAATTTCTTCCTCCTCAAAGCCTAAAATCTTTAGTGCCGATGGATTAATAAATGAAGTATTTCCATTTGGATCAACGCCCAAAATGCCTTCACTAATCGATTCTAAAAGCAAACGTACTTTCTCTTCACTTTCCCGTATTTTATCTTCTGCCTTTTTACGCTCACTTAAGTCGTGCCATACAGTAAGTAATGCTTTCCTTTCATTGAATTCAACAGGGGTCAGGCTAACTTCAACAGGAAATGATTCACCTGTATCAACTCTTTTGTGTATCCAGTCAAATCTATTGTGTCCGTTTTCATAAGCAGTCCGATCCATCTCTACTGATTTTTCAGATGAAAGCCTGCCATCAGGCTGATATTCAGGAGAGAATACTGACGGAAGACGGGCTAGCAGGTCCTGCTTATCTTTACAACCTAACATCTGAACTGCGGCAATATTACAATTAATTATCCCTGTTTCATTAAAAATCAGATTAGCATCAGAGGAACTTTCAAAAAGAACCTTAAATCGTTGCATACTCCTTTGAATGTTGCGATTGGATCGTTGTGTGATTTTTTGAAAACTAATTAAGAAAATAATTATCAACAATAAGGTAACCCCTAAAAGCCCAAAAGTAATTGTTAGCGTATTTTTATAAGGCTGCAGAGCCTCTTCTTTATCTATTTCAGTAATGAATCCAATACCCAGTTCGTCATCCCATAACCAGGCTCCAAAGACAGGAACACCTCTGTAATCTCTGTATGCTGTAATACTATATCCGGATTCTCTATCAATTACATGTTCCGCAGCAAGGGTAAATGGCTGATATTTCCTTGACAATTCAGGTTTATAACCTTTTTTCAGGTTTCCACCCGGATCACGAATTTCTATATTTAGTAAACTGTATTCAACAGTATCAAGTAGTCCTATCTTGGATAAATCTTCGTTGAACCGACTCTCTGTTATCAGGTTTCCGGAGTTGTCAACAAAATAGGTCTCACCGGAAGTACCAAATCTACCGGTTTGTGCAATAAAGGAAAAATCATGAAATGGATTGAGTCTGATACTTAAGGCAGCAACAACATTCCCCTTATGGTCCTTAATAGGAGCAACAACAAACATTGTCGGATAACCATCAATTAATTTCCCTGATTCATTTGGTAAAGGAACATCTGAATGTATGGGAGGAATTACCTGCTCTTTGCCACTGAATACATTGGCAAGCAGGTTCTTATACGCTAAGCCAATCAGATTTTCATCTCCAACATTATTATCCCGCATTGAGACCAGATTGATATTATCAGGTGAAATAATAAAGATTCCAAGGGCATCATGCTGTTCAAGTTTAATTCTAAAGAAATTACGGATTCTTTTTTGTGCATGCGACTCCAAGAGGATCTCCCGATCAGAAGATAAGCCAAGTAGGATTTGTGTGTTTTGTAATACTATAGGATTAGAAGCCCAAGTACTTGTTGTATAATCGAAATATCTTTCCAGCCAGATATGCTTCATGGCCTGATGAGTTGACTCCAGGACAGATTGAACTGCTACGCCTGTATTTTCGCGAACTTCTTTTTCATATCTCTTTAATAAAATGATTGAGATCAAAAAAATAACCAGCAAGAACCCAATGAGTGATAATAAAGTGAAAATCTTTCTTAGTCTGTTGTTTGGATCTGTATTTGTTATACGGCTTCTAAATAACCTCCAACGAGCTGATAACTTATTCATTAATTGTCTCTTAAAATGTTTAGATATTCACAGTTCAAACGCTTTTAACTTAGCGATTAAGTGCTATCATCTTCATAGAATACTCTTAAAACCATCTAAATATAAAAAAAACATTAGACTATCAACCAATTATCCGGTTCAAAACACTTACAAAACAAATTGATTTAATCGTTAATTAGTTAGGGACAAAGTAATTTTATTTTGAAAAGAATAGTCGAAAGGAATAGTCAAAGCTATGTTAATCCTAAGGATTTTTGCTGTCGGGACAGGCGTAATGCAATAAGTATGAGGCATATATGAGGAATTTCGTTATAGCTTGCTATTTAAAACTGATTGTAGCATATTAAAATTACGTATCTCAGGCAGAACGTTCGCCGAAAAGTTTTGTCCCGATCCTGACGATATTAGCCCCCTCTTCGATGGCAATTTTATAACTGTTACTCATGCCCATGGAAAGATAACGTATTTCTACATTGGGTATTCCAGCTTTGCTTAATCGATCGAAGGCAAATTTGGTGGCTTTAAAATATAGCCTTGCATCTTCCGGATTTCCAAAACGAGG
>DAOVLD010000122.1 GCA_030631445.1 Bacteroidota bacterium | reverse complement strand
GCAAGCAATTTTAACCGGCAAAAAATGATTGCAGAAACCTTAAGTAACATTCCAGGTGAACAGATATGGCAGGAGGATATATTCTTTAAAATTTCCAAAGGCAGACTAAAACTTCGTATTTTTAATTCCGGATCAGGAGAACTTATTTACTATATAAGGGCTGATTCAAGCGGACCTAAGGTGTCTCAATACCAGATATCCGTAACAAATGAACCTGAGAACCTGCGAAGTATTCTGGCCTCTTCTCTGGGAGTTCGCGGAATTATCAAAAAGCAACGTACTTTATATAAAATTGGTTTTACCCGAATCCACTTTGACCAGGTTAATGACCTTGGAAATTTTATTGAGCTTGAATTTGTGATGCAGGATAATACAAGTAAAAATGAAGCATTACAAACCATAAAAAACCTGATGTTAAAACTCGAAATTCAAGATAATCACCTGATTAACAAGGCGTATATTGATATGGTTTCCGAATAACAATAGAAATATTATCTCAATTTATTACAAGATAATTCAACGTAACTAATCAGTCCGCAGTCTGCAGTCCACAGTCCTCGGAAAAATATAAAATCGAAGATTTCTGTTTTTCCGGGACTGAAAATTGCCGACTTAAAAATGCAAAGTATAATGAGATTAGCCTAAAAATTTGAACATTTTAGCATTCTAGACATTTTAGGCACTTTAAACTTTAAGCACTTCAGGCATTTCTTTTATTAGGTATTCCAAACTTAAGACACTGAATAGTTACAATGCTATATGTTTCTGGTTGTATTATCTGGGATTTAGTAGTAATTTGCAATAATAAAATCGGAGGATAACAAATGATAGTGCTTAAAATAATAGGTATAATTCTGGGAATTCTTATAGGACTAATCATCCTTTACCTGATCATTGTGATCTTTTTCCCCGGCTTTAATGTAGAAAAACAACCTTTACAAGTTTCAAAACCCGGTGCTGGTAAAAATAACCACAAGCCCCCGGAATCAAGAAAAGAGGTGAGTTTTAAAGTAAATGGCACTTTAATAAATGCGTGGCAGTACATGCCTGAAGACTTATCAACCCCGGTTCCCTGTATTATAATGAGCAATGGCTTTGGGGGCACAAAGGATATGCTGCTTGAATCTTATGCATTACGTTTTGTAAAAGCCGGTATGGCAGTTCTTGCAATTGATTACCGCTACTTTGGTGATAGTGAAGGTGAGCCCAGACAACTTTTCTTTTTTTCAAAACAATTAGAAGATTGTTCTGCTGCAATTGAGTATGCAAGGGGAATAAAAAATATTAACCCTGACAGGATCGCTATGTGGGGAACTTCAGCCAGCGGTGGTTATGGCATAATTACTGCTGCCAGAGATAAAAGAATTGCCTGTGTCTGCGGTCAATGCCCGGCACTTGACTCTCATACAGATGGTAAATTAGCTGTTAAAAGAGAGGGTATTTGGTTCTTTCTACGCCTGTTTATGCATGCCCAGCGGGATATGGGCCGGTCGAGGTTTGGCCTCTCTGCGCATAAATTACCAATCGTTGGAAAACCCGGCAGCCTGGCATTAATTAATGCCCCCGGTGCATTTGATGGCTATTCAAAAGTTGTCTCGGCAAGTTTTGTAAATGAAGTTTGTACACGCGGTATGCTAAGAACACACGGATTCAATCCTATTGACTACGCAAAGGATGTTCAATGTCCGGTACTTCTGCAAGTATGTGAAAAAGACAACCTGGTATCATTAAATTCTGTTTTAAAAACTGCAAAAAAACTTGGTAAATATGCTGAGGTGAAAAAATATCCTATCGGTCATTTTGATATTTATACAGGTGATAATTTTGAAAAAAGTGTTACAGATCAGATCACCTTTTTCAGGAAATATCTATGATCATTATTGGTGGCTTATTAAAAAAATGTAGAAATGAAAAAACACAATAATTTTCTTTACAATTTAACATTTGTGCTGGCAATTCTCTCCACCGGTCTCCTGGTGTTCAACATGCTGGCTATCATACTTATTAAATTATCTCGTATTAGAAGCATCCGACATAATAAGGATCAGGTGAAATTATCATAAATGGAATTCAAAGATCAAATGAACAATACAATCCGGTTGGATAAATATCCATCCAGGATTATTTCCCTTGTTCCATCACAAACCGAGTTGCTTTTTGATCTGGGATTGGATGCCGGGATTGTTGGAGTAACCAGGTATTGCATATACCCGCCCGACAAGACAAATAAACGAGCTAAAATTGGTGGCACTAAGAAATTTCAATTTGAAGTAATAGATAAACTGCAACCCGATTTAATTATTGGAAATAAAGAGGAAAACTATCCTGAAGGGATTCACAAACTTCAGGAAAAATATCCGGTCTGGATGAGTGATATAGCTACACTGGAGGATGCTTTATTGATGATTTGGGGTATTGGTGAGTTAGTTAATAAAGCTAAAAATGCCAGGCAAATAATAGACGAAATCAAAACGCGCATGGATCGTCTTGAAAGCTATCCGTTAATGAAGGTGGTCTATTTTATCTGGAAGGATCCTTATATGGTTGCCGGCGGAAACACTTTTATCACAAATATGCTTTATAAATGTAGGCTCATCAATATCTTCAGTAGTACAGGCAGTTACCCAAAAATTACTTTAGACCAAATAGATGAAACAGAGGTGATACTACTATCATCGGAACCATATCCCTTTAGTCAGCAGGACATAGAATTTATCAGAAAAAAATATCCCAACCTCCCCATTTTACTGGTAGATGGAACTATGTTTTCATGGTATGGGAGCCGTTTGAAATATGCAGCAACTTATTACAGGACTTTACGGGAAGAAATTAGAAATTGTAATGCTGTGAAGAAAAGTTTATAAGTGTATAAGTTTAGGAGTTTAGAAGTTAAAATGTTTATCATTATTTAATCTTATAAATAAACTCATCAACAAATCAACAAATAAACTTTCACATTGTTAAGAGTTAGGAAATTGTGATGAGGTAAGGTGATATAATATGTATTTAATAACATAACAAATTATATTGAAAGAAACGAGTTTATTATTAAGTTCGAAGTCATCTTATTAATTAAAAAGGAAGTAATAAAAATGCAAAAAACAGATGTATTAATTATTGGCGGGAGTGCCGCGGGAATTGTAGCTGCAACAACAGGGAAATCATTTTATCCGGACAAAAACTTTCTATTATTACGTATGGAAGAAGAAGTATTGGTGCCATGCGGAATACCTTACATTTTCGGATCATTGGGAAGCTCTGAAAAAAATCTCGTTTCTGATGCAATGTTCACCAAACTTGGAATAAAATTAAAAATTGATGAAGCTGTTTCTATTGATCAGGAAAAGAAAATATGCAAAACCTCTGATGGCACTGAGATAGAATTTGACAAACTGGTATTAGCAACCGGGTCAATCCCATCGATTCCAAAATGGCTCATTGGAACAGATATGGAAAATGTATTTACTATTCCTAAAGACAAGAATTATCTCGATGGTTTATTGACTCAGATCAAAAAATGTAATCGGGTAGTAATTATTGGAGGCGGATTTATTGGTGTGGAATTAGCTGACGAATTAAAAAAAGTTATCAATAATGTTACACTGGTTGAAGTTCTTCCTCATATATTACAACTTGCTTTTGATGATGAACTTGCTCTAAGGGCTGAAGAAATTCTTAAAGAAAGAGGGGTGCAAATAATTACCAACAATGGAGTAAAAGAAATTCAGGGAGCAGGAAAAGTTACCGGGGTTCTTTTAAATAACGGAGAAAAGATTGAAACAGACATAGTGATTTTATCTACCGGATATCACCCCAATTCGGCTCTTGCAGAAAAATCAGGAATAGAAATTAATGAATTAGGTTTTATTAAGGTGAATGCGTATATGAACACAGCAAATAAAGACATTTTTGCTATTGGTGACTGCGCTGAAAAACACAGCTTCATTACAAGTAGTATAAAAAGTCTTATGCTGGCATCAACAGCCTGCTCTGAAGCAAGAATAGTTGGGATGAACCTGTTTGGACTATCTACATTGAGATCATTTAAAGGAACTATCTCAATTTTTTGCACATCTATTGGAGATACAGGTTTTGGTGTAGCCGGAGTAACTGAAACTCTGGCTAATCAAAGAGGTTTCAATGTTGTCACAGGCACTTTTGAGGGAATTGACAAACATCCGGGAACAATGGAAGGAACCAAAAAGCAACTTGTTAAATTGATTGTAACGCATGAAGACGGGATTATTATTGGAGGGGAAGTTATTGGGGCATCCAGTACCGGAGAATTGACTAATTTAATTGGTCTTGCAATAGAAAACCAAATGACAGTCAATGCTATACTTACTTCACAGATTGGCACACATCCTCTTTTAACCGGACCGCCCACTGCATATCCTGTAATAAAAGCAGCGGAAATGGTTGTTAAACAACGAAGAAAGGAAATGCTTTAGTTGTGGCATGTACACCAAATAAAAAATACAAAGTCAATAAAACCTATCATGGTTTTAAATTGATTGAAAAGAAGTTTGTACAGGAAATAAATGCGGAATGTCTATACTTCTCGCATGAAAAAAGCGGTGCTCACTTACTGAAAATTGTTGCCGATGACGCCAACAAACTTTTTAATACTGCTTTTAAAACAGCTCCTGAAAACGATTATGGCACACCTCATATTATGGAACATTCTGTACTGAATGGTTCTAAAAACTTCCCGGTAAAAAGTCCTTTTGATGTCTTGTTAAAAGGATCTTTAAATACCTTCCTTAATGCAATGACAGGTGCTGATATAACTACCTACCCGGTAGCAAGCATGAATGACAAAGACTACTTTAACCTGATGCATGTTTACCTCGATGCAGTTTTTAATCCTCTGGTTTACGACGATCCGCGAATTTTTAAACAAGAAGGCTGGCATCGTGAATTAACCGATAAAGAGGGTGAGATCGTTTATAAAGGCGTTGTTTATAACGAAATGAAAGGCGCTTTTTCTGATCCTACCAGTGAACTCAACTACCAGGTGAACAAACACCTTTTTCCCGACAACACTTACGGTGTATGCTCAGGTGGTTACCCTGGCGCTATACCAGAACTAACCTATGAAGATTTTATTAATTTCCACAAAAAATTTTACCACCCTTCAAACAGTTATATTCTGCTTTACGGAAATGCTGACCTTGAAAAGGAACTACAATTCATTGATACTGAATATCTCATAAAGTATGAAAAATCAGACAAAAAAGTTGAAATTCCACTTCAGGAACCCTTTGACCAAATGAAGGTAGTGGAAAAAACCTACGCTGTACCCGATGGAAGTTCAACAGAGAATAAAACCTATCTGAGTCTCAGCTTTGTTGCAGGTAAAAATACCGACCGGACTTTATGCATGGCTTTTGATGTGCTATCCGAAGCTTTGGTTAACCACGAGTCAGCTCCACTGCGCCTCGCTATCCAGGAAGCCGGGATTGGTCGTGACATACGTGCATCATTTAATGAATCGCAGCAAAATGTTTTTGAAATTATTGTGCAGAATGCAAATTCCGAAGACAAAGATAAATTCAAAGAAATTATTTTTAATACTCTTCGGAAAGTCACCAGTGAAGGACTTGATAAGTCAATGGTGGAAGGCATTCTGAACCGGATGGAATTTAATCTTAAAGAAGGTAATACACCTCAAAAAGGATTAAGATATCTGATGATGAGCTATCCGGGATGGTTCTTCAACAACGACCCATTCCTGGGTCTCGAGTTTAACAAACCTCTTGAAAAAGTTAAAACAGCGCTCGAAACTGATCTGCTTAAGTCAACCATAAAAGAATATCTGATCTCAAATCCTCATGCATTATTGATGGTGCTCACACCACAACCCGGCTTACAAAAAGAGATTAATAAAAGAACTGTGGAAGAACTGGCTGCATATAAATCCACTCTCGACGATAAAGGTCTTGAAAAACTCATTAATGAAACTGAAGAAT
>DAOVLD010000035.1 GCA_030631445.1 Bacteroidota bacterium | reverse complement strand
TTGTCTTTGCCTCTTTTGCTCATATACTGTGAATATACCAGGTATAAAACACCTGCAATAATTCCGGGAAGTGGTATAAAATATAGAAACAATTTATTGAGTGGTGCGAAAAAAATACTGGTGAAAACAACGGCGGATACCGCACCTGAAGCTCCAACGGAATTATACAACCTGTTTTCTTTGTGTTTAAAAAGTGTTGTGGTTGTAGCGAATAGAATACCTCCGGCATATAATAATAAGAAACATATATTAGGATTCTTAAGCAATCCGGCTATCGCGAGTTGTTTAAAATATTGTTCAACTATAGTGCCAAATGAAAATAAAACGATCATATTAATGATAAGATGCATCCAGTCGGCATGCAAGAAAGCATGGGAAAAAAGGCGATAGTATTCTTTTCTGTGATATACCCGGTAAGGATTAAATTGCATCTTTGACATAAGACCAGGACGACCAAAAGAAATAATAGTAATAACTGAAGTGATAATGATTATCCCTATTGTCATTAAGTTGAAAGTTGAAAGTTAGAAAGTTGAAAGTCAAAAATATAATATGCTGATAATATATCCAAGTGAAAGTTTTTTTGTTGATTTGTGGATAAGTTTATTTGTAAGATTAAGTAATAATAAACATATTAACTCCTAAACTTATAAACTTATACACTAATAAACTTTTTATTACCTCATCACACTAATGTAATATTTTAAAAATTAATTCTTTTAGCAAGTTTCCGGAGTCAATACCGGTGTTGCCCCAGCCTTTTGATTTCAAATCATACTCTCTCAGCAATGAAATTATTTCAACAAGTTTCTGTGAGCTGTAATTGCTGGCTGCTTTCTTATATTCATTTACAAAAAAAGGATTAATTTTTAGTTCAGAGGCTACTGTTACAGACGATTTGTTTTTCAAGGAATGGTAGGCCAGAACCTTGCTGAAAAAGAAATTCAGGGATGAAATAGTAAGTGTAATTGGATTATTTTTCGGGTTTGCTGCAAAATAGTTAACAATACGATTTGCTTTAAGAATGTCTTTAACGGATAAAGCATTTGTTAGTTCAAAATTGTTGAAATCTTTACTTATCCCAATATTTTCTTCAATAATTTCAAGATCAATTTTTTTGATATCCGGTGAAAGTGTAATAAATATTTTTTCCAGTTCACCGACTATCTTACTGAGATCAGATCCCAGATATTCGGTTAACAATAATGAAGCTTCAGGTGTAATATAATAATTACGTTCCTTCAAATAGTTGATTATCCAATCAGGTATTTTATTGTCATACAGCTTGTTAGATTCGAACACCAAGCCATTTTCTTTCAATAGATTATACAATTTTTTTCTTTTATCAAACTTTTTGTATTTGTATGCAATAACCAGCAGGGTTGACTTAAGCGGGCTTTTTACGTAATAAATTAAATCTTCAAGTTTATCCAGATATTGGGCTTCCTTAACAATAACAACCTGATTATTTGCCATCATAGGGAATCTTTTAGCTGCATTTATTATTGTTGGAACATTGGTGTCACGGCCATAAAAGATAGTCTGATTAAATGATTTTTCTGATTCTGAGAGGATATTATCAACTATATAATTCGTTATCTTATCTATGTAGTAGGGTTCTTCTCCATGGAGGAAATATATAGTTTTAAAATTCTTATCTTCCAGATCCTGAATGATTTGGTTGTAAGTCATCTGCTAAAATTTAAGATGTTTCATTGAGGAACCTTTATTGATCAATTCCAGCAATGAATCTATTCCAATTTGCAAGTGTTCCTCAACAAAGCTGTCTGTTACTTTTTTATCACTTTTTGTTGTTTTAATTCCGGTTGAAATCATTGGTTGGTCCGATACTAACAGAAGTGCGCCTGATGGAATACTATTGACGAATCCTACGGTAAATATAGTCGCAGATTCCATATCAATTGCCATAGCTTTTGTCTTTCTAAGGTATTTCTTAAACCTTTCATCATATTCCCATACCCGGCGGTTAGTTGTATAAACAGTACCGGTCCAGTAGTCACGTCCATGATCACATATTGCAGAAGAAACTGCTCTTTGCAGGTTAAAAGCAGGTAACGCAGGGACTTCGAGAGGGAGATAATCGTTTGAAGTACCATCGCTTCTAATAGCTGCAATAGGGAGTATCAAGTCGCCAAGTTTGTTCTTCTTTTTCAGTCCTCCACATTTTCCAAGAAAAAGGACAGCTTTTGGGTGAATTGCACTTAACAGATCCATTATTGTTGCAGCATTAGCACTTCCCATTCCAAAGTCAATGATTGTAATACCCCTGGCGGTTGCATTTATCATATTTTCTTTTATCCCTTTTATCGGTACATTACACCAACGGGCGAATAATTCAACATAATATGAAAAATTTGTTAGTAATATGTACTTGCCAAAACTATCGAGATCAATACCTGTATACCGTGGTAACCAGTTTTCAACTATTTCTTTCTTTGTTTTCATACGTTTAAATCTTTTATAAAACCCATGGCGCAAACCCGCTCGTGAATTTCCATGTAAAACAATCCGGATACTGTTGCGCAACCGTTATTTAATCATTTTTATTTGTTCATTAATAATACATGGAAGTTTCATTACACATATTTCAAATTATTGACTCTTTGTAAAAAAGAATAAGTTATTTTTGCGAAGATAGTAAAAACAAGTATACAATTTGGAGAATTTAAGCTTACCGGCATATGATTTCAGGTATACTATAAAAGAAAATAAAAAGTATATTTTCGATATAATAAGAAAGAAATATGTCTTGTTAACACCAGAAGAATGGGTAAGGCAAAACTTTATACGTTACCTGATAAATGAAAAAGGTTACATTCAATCGTTGATACGGGTTGAGATGTTTTTTAAATTGAACCGGCTTGCAAAAAGAGCAGATATTGCATTATTTAACAGGAACGGGCAACCCAAAGTACTTGTCGAATGCAAATCCCCCAAAGTATCGATCAGTCAGATTGTTTTTGAACAGGTGGCAAGATATAATTTAGGTTTTAAAGTTGATTTCTTAATAGTGACTAATGGATTGCAACATTATTGTTGCAAGATGGATTATAAGCAAAAAGCATATTCTTTTCTGAAAGAAATACCTGGTTTTGAGGAAATGGAATAGAGGGGATAGAGGGAATAAAGGAAATATTGGAAAGATTTAATGCTTTGCTTTGTAGCTGATTGCCAACTGCCGATTGCCAACTGCCAACTGCCATTTGGTAAGAAATAGATTAATTATTTGGCGAATACTCCTTTTCACTATTGATTAGTTGAAGGAAATATTCATTTTTTCTTCCTGCACCTGTTTTATTCCACTCTTTTTTTTCTCCTGTGATCCTGAATCCGTGTTTTTCGAATAGCTTAAGACTTGCTGTATTCTCTACTTCTACATTAGCAAATAATTGATGTAGCCTCAGGATTTCAAAAGAGTAGTTGATCAGGGCCTGTAGGGCTTCAGATGCATAACCAATTTGCCGGAGTTCCTTATTCATTATAAGAATACCAATACCTGCTCTTTCATGAAAGGGATCATAATCAAAGAGATCAATTGTTCCTATAGTCTGCACAGGTGTTTTACTTTGCAGATCGATCATAAACCGTTGTTGCCTGGTTTCATAGATGTCTTTATGCGAATTCTCAATAAATTGCCTGAGAATATACTTTGAAAAAGGTGAAGTGGTATTGCCTGCCTGCCAGACAGAAGTATTATTTTCCCATTCGTAGAGTAATTCAAGATCTTCCGGCTCAGGGGCTCTGAGTGATATATTTTTGTTCTTTAGATAGTTTTTATTCAATTGTCCGGAGAGATTAGTTTATTTGTAAGATCTAGCAATAAACTTCTAAACTTATACACTTATAAATTTTTCATCACCTAATTAATAACCTCTTCATATTTTACTCTTCGACTTTAAACTTTCGACTTTCAACTTTCAACTTCTTTTTCTATTCTTCAACAGTTTGCCGGTACACTTTTTTAATAAATATTTGTTCAGGATATCCTATATTTATTATGTCCATTCTATGTTGTTCTGCTTCTTCAAGAGTTTTTAGTGTACCTGTAGTATAACGATAAAACAGGTCTTTTCCGAAAAGAACTTTCACATCATCAAGTCCTACAAAAAAAGAAATATCAACAGGGTTATAAAGTGCCATAAGTTGAACGGTATAGTATAAAATCTCTCTGTTGTCTTCATCAATTTCATTAACATCTTTTGTTTCAACATTTGTAATGAGTAATGAAGAATCAATTGATTCAACTACAGTTACCTTTGAGAAGTCTATGATAATAGGTACAGGTTTCTCTTTAACAAACGTACTATCAGGTTCCAATCTGACATCAATATTTATTACAGATTCCGGACTATCCTCATCAAGGGAAAGTTCTTTTGTTTGTTTGAAATATCCTATCCCTTCATAAATAAGTTCATAATCTCCAGTAGCAGTAATAAAACTGTATAGTCCGGTAGTTTTATTCGGGTAACTTACATCAATAGTATCGTTGCTGATGGTATCAATAAGACTGATTGGGAAATCCTCATTAAACAAAATTGCAGGATCCGGCACACTTATTATTCCTCTAATTTCAAAAACAAGTTCAATTTTCTTCGAGAAGAGATTTATTTTGAATATTTCTTTCTCTTTATACCCTGTATGCATTGAATAATAAGCAATTGTTCCATTTCCAATGGGCTGGAAGAATAGATCATCATCGGTGGTATTAATTGGATAACCTATATTTTCAGGTTTTTGCCAGGTGTTGCTTTTCTTTTTTGCCTTAAATATATCGTATCCTCCTATGGTGTAATGGCCTTCGGAGCTGAAAAACAGAATAGAATCATTATTGGTTAGGAAAGGAGTGCCTTCATTGAAAGGCGTATTTATTGAAGACCCAAGATTATTAGCAGGGCCCCAAGTTCCATCAGATTGTAGTTCAGACAGATAAATGTCTGATCCTCCTTCTCCTTCATCCCGGTTACTGGTAAAGAATAATGTATTACCATCTTTACTGACACTTGCATGTGATTCGTAATATTTTGTATTGATGTTATTGTTAAGCTTCATTATCTTGCTCCAGGTACCATCGGAATAATTACTTACATAAATGTTTCCAACAAAGTCATCCGCTTTGTAGATGAATAATTGTGTGCCATCATAATTAAGAGAGGAAGATGAGATATCTCTTTGATTTGAGAGCTGACTGGTTATTTCGGTTGGAGGGCCCCACTTACCACTAACTTTTTGTGACATATAAATAGAATTTTCTTCTCCCATTTCACATGTATAAACCATAGTATTCCCATCTCCTGAAACAGCCGGTCTATGATTAATAGCAACAATATTTACTTTTTCCCCGAGGGTTTTCTTAGTGAAATCCAGTGGGGTTTCCATTAATTTTTTTGCATTTTTACATGCCATAATCTCCTGATCAACAAAATCGGAATTAACCATTCTACCCTCACCTGATAACAGATCCTTGAACTTTGCATATGTTAAGATGGCTTTATCAAGGTTGTTATTAATCCGGAATGCATTACCAAGTGAAAAATATGCATCCAATGGTGCCCTTTTTTCATTGAACCGTGTTACTTTGGCTCCATATTCAGAATTTGTTATGGCACTTTGAAGGAAGGGAATGGCTTTTGTCTTTTCATGAGGTATATGTAGATAACAATTACCTATCTTATATTGAATATTGGCATTTTCAGGCATCATCTGGTTTAAAACCATATATATTTCATTAGCCTTTTCATATTCACCGTATAAATAGTGAGATTCGGCTACAATAAAGAAATCTCTCATCTGGGACTTACTTTGGGCAAGTGACACAGACATGCTAAGCCAGACGAAAATAGCTAATAAGTAAAATATTTTTCTCATACCTGAATCATCTAAATATAAACAAATATATTGTTTAAAAACAATTGTTTTATAATGGTTTCTCTAAACTTTGAAATACTTTTAAGGACTATTCTTCATATTTAAAGTAATAATTTCCTGATTCGGTTACATAAGTGAACTTACCTTCTGCTTTGTCAAAGTATATTGTAGCGATAACTTTGTTTGTTAATTTATCTATAATTCTGATATTGAAATTTTTATCTATTATTAAAATTTTGCCATTCATGTCAACAAGTCCGGAAAACTCACTATCGGTTTTATCTTCATCAGATATGATTTTTATCCTGTATATATCTTTATTACCAAGCCCCTCACGGCTTATTTTTGATATATAACCAATGTATCCATTTCCTACAGGATTGTAAAAAATATTATCACTTGTTGTATTTACCGGATATCCGATGTTAGTCGGATTGTCCCATTTACCGTTTTCTTTCAATCCGGAGTAAAATATATCGAAGCCTCCCATGTTATAATGTCCCTCCGAACTAAAATAGAGTATCTTCCCATCGGCAGAAAGGAAAGGCGTTTCTTCATTATAAATGGTATTTATTTTGGAACCAAGGTTTTCAGCGGGTCCCCATTGCCCGTTTTTCATTTTCTTTGAACTATAGATATCCAGTTCCCCCTCGCCCCCTTTCTTGTTACTGGTGAAATACAGAGTATACCCATCAGAAGAAACAGTGGCATGAGTTTCAGCATGGTTTGAATTTATATTTTCACCCAGTGGTTCCATATTTGTCCACCATCCGTCTTTAAACTTACTTAAATATATATCCCGGTTGTTATTACGGCCTTTTACCAGGAACAACTCTTTCCCATCATAAGAAAGACATGTAGGGACAGCATCACCATCCGAACCAACCTGTGGTGTAATATTTTCAGGATCTGTCCATTGTCCGTTAATTTTTTTCGATTGATATATAGCGTTATAAAACTTTAAATCTGTCATGAATACAATAGTATTTTCGTCCTGAGATATGACAGGATTATAATTGGCTGAAGAATTATTTATTGGTTCTCCAAGGTTTGTTTCTTTAATCTTGACAGGAATGTCTTGAATGATCTTTGCTTTTCCGCATGAACTTATTTCATTATTAACCAGGTTCAGGTTATAATTATCTTCAAAATCAGGCATATTTCTAAAGGTATTATATGCCTCCAGGGCTTTATCCAGTTGATTATTAATTCTATAAGCTTTGCCCAGATAGAAATAAGAGTGCCATGGAGCTTGCTTTTCCTTTATCGATTTACTTTTATATTTCAGGGTGGTGTTTTGTGAAGCTTCTTCAAAAAAGGGAATTCCCTTGTATTCTTCACCCGTTATATTCAGGTAACATAATCCTATTTTATATTTTATATTATCATTCATAAGATTTGTGCCCTCAAGCTGAAGAAAATTGAATAAGGCTTCAGGATAGTCTTCAATCTGGAAAAAGAAATTACCATCATCGAGAAACTCCTCCGGTGTATTATCTATCTGTGAATATCCGGGGAAGCAGATGACAGCTATTAGTAACAGAAAAACCAGACGTTTCATTGGTTTATTATTTATGATTACCTTCTTTACTGAATATTCGATAAAATTTTATTAAACCATTTACTTTTTTTCTATTCAATTATATCAAAATTAAGAAATTGATTGGAAAAACAGAATAAAGCAAGAATTATTTGAGAAAAAAACAAGAAATTGGATAGAAAAAGGATTGTTTTGGTAAAGAAATTGAGATAGGGTAACTATTCAGTGTCTTAAGTTTGGAATGCTCAAAATGATTAATTTCACTATACTTTGCATTTTTATGTCTGCAATCTTCAGTCTGCAGTCGGCAATCTGAATACCGGGCTATTTATACTTTTCAGGAATTTGAATCGTATGATTAAGTGATCGTGTGTTATAATTGTTTGATTGTTATTTGCTTTCTTGACTGTTGACTGTGGACTGCCGACTGATTGGTTACAGGAAAAGAAGTCTTTGTTATTTAATCTTCAAATCTTCAGGAATCTTGTTAATATACTCAACAGAAATATTTTCAGGAATATTCAAAAGATTAAAACAAACGCGCCTGTTATATTTTCTGCCGGAGGAATTGTCAGTTCCGTCAGGATTCTTATTTTTTGCAACAGGGTGTATTTCGCCTTCCCATTTGACATCAAGCCGTTTAGAAGTAATTCCTTTCTTTATCAAGTAGCTTTGAACAGATAAGGCACGTTTTTGTGATAGACTAATATTATACTTATTACTGCCTATTGCATCAGTATGACCAATAATTGCCAAATTAGCAGAGCTAACCCGGGTTAGAATTTTAAATACAAGGTCGAGTTGCCGGGTTGAAGTTTTTGAGAGTCCATAATCATCAAATTGGAATAGAATACAACTAATCTCGAATATTTCCTGTTTAACAGTAGTTTCAACAGGCATGGCCGTAAGCATTATGTTGATAATAATTTCCTTCCCGGAAGCACCTGTTGTTGGTTCTAATTGCTGTTTATGTGTAAAATATCCATCACCCTCAATTATCAAATCAACTTGTTTTGCAGGCACAATAAGCGTGTAAGAACCAGTAGAGGGATCGGGTCTTACTGAATTAATAGTATCACCAGTTGTCTGGTTTACCAGACTTATACGGATGGTCTCAAATTTTTTTTCTGCTGTTATATCCGTTGTAATAGTGCCCTCAATAATAGCTTTCCTTGGGTTAGAAGCATTGAATTGTTCGATTTTAATAATATTCAAATCTTTTGTTTTATCGAAAACGCCGGCAGTATACCCGATAAATTCATTTTTAGTGGGACAGAAAAAAATATCATCTTTAGTTGTATTAACGGGATACCCAAGGTTTTGAGGTGTGCTGAATTTATTGTTTTTAATACTGCTTCTAAAAATATCATATCTTCCCATGTTATTATGTCCTTCTGAGCTGAAGTATAACATATCCCCATCAGGTGAATAAAATGGTGTGCTTTCGTTATATGGAGTGTTTATCACTGGTCCCAGGTTTTGCGGACTATCCCAGTTTCCATCTGTTAAAGATGAAATATACAGGTCATATCCTCCTATACTACTTCCGCGGTTACTCGAGATTATCAGAAAGTGGCTATCGGGTGATTCACATGCGTGTATTTCATCACTCAATGTATTGATTTGATCCAGAGAATTTATTTTAGACCATTCCCCATCTGTAAAGCGACTATAGTATAAGTCATAGTCATTGTTATTTAATTTCCTGGTTAGGTAAAGCACATCACCATCATAAGAAAGAGAAGTAATCAGAAAGAAACCGTCAGATTCAAGTTCCATAGTAATATTCCTGGGTTCAAGCCAATTCTCGTTTTGTTTTTCCGAGAAGTATATGGCTTTATAATATTTCTGATCGCTAATAAAAGCCATTTTTTCATTGTTACCTGAGAAGACGGGATTATAAATTCTAATTCCTGTTTTATAAAATGGTAAAAAGGTTTTATCAACATCTAATGGCGTATTTATTAATTTCAGAGCGGTAGAAATGCTATTAAGCTTTCTGTTTATTGTTTCCGGATCCATACCGGTTGCAATAATATGGGATTTGTACTTTTTGTACTTTACTGTGGCTTTGTCAAGTAAATTATTCATCTGGTATGCTTCACCAAGCAATAAAAGTACTTCATATGGAGCTTCAGTTTCAAGATAGTTCTGTGTTTTGAAACCAGTTGTAACAGATTTTTCAGCATCTTCGAGCAAGGTAATGGCACTACTTGATTTTCCAGGTATTTCAAGATATGTTCGGGCAAGTTTATATTTAATGTGGGCAGTTTTTATTCCTTTTTCTAATAAAGCTTCATAGTATGTTGCTGCTTTTTTGAAATTACCATTATTAAATTCAAAATCAGCGCTATAGAAAATGCTTTCCTCATCAAATGTTTCCTGTCCTGAAAGCAGAGTGAATGGAATGAATAATAGAATGATATATGCGAAAAAATATCTCATTTATCATATACAAATAAAAATAAGGTTTCTAAGAAACCAAATGACCTATTGCTCTGAAATTTTAAGTTTATCCGGGATAATAGTTTTCTCTGGAATAATAAACTTATTATCAGATTGAAGAATAATAGCTACTGCTCTTCTGTTAAATTGTCTTCCCTTTGGGGAATCTGATCCATTAGGAAATACATTAATTGCAATAGGATTATCTTCTCCTGCACTTGTTGATTTCAATCTGTCCTTCTCAATTCCTTTAGAAATCAACGATTTAACAACTTCTGCCGATCTGTTATTTCCAAGTTTAATGTTATAATTACGACTGCCTATAAAATCGGTATATCCTCTGATTTCAAGTTTAAGATCCTGATTTTCCGTAAGAATCCGGAATAGCTCATCTATCTTGTAAGTTTCTTCCTTTCGTATTAAAAACTTATCAAAACCAAAAAAGATATTGGGAAGAATAATTTGTTCTTTCTTTACTGGTTTGAGTTCGGTCTTTATATTTATTTCGCTTATGGAGTAATCTGCAGGGATAGAAAATTCAGTTTTACCATCAGAATATCCATTGGCAGAAGCAATTACTTCGTATTTTCCGGGTTTAGATATGGAATAAACAAATTTACCGGAGGGAAGTTCAGCCTCAGGAGATGCAACTTTTTTGGAAGTTGCCGACTCCAGAATATCAATATTTATTTTCCCCTTAGTCTCAGCAGTAAATCCGGAGGCAATAACCACACCTTTAATTTTCACCTTCCTTGGATTAATATCAGAATAGATATCCAGATAGTAAATATCTTTGTCACCGTAACTATCCTCATTGCCAAATATTGAATAAAAAGCTCCTGCCCCGTTATTGTAAGGCGAAAAAAAGATATCGTCATCAGTGGAATTAATTGGGTACCCAATATTTACAGGTTTAGTCCAATTATTTGAATCAGATTTTTCAGTATAGAAGATATCAAATCCGCCCAGAACTTCATGACCCTGAGAGCTAAAATAGAGCCTATTACCATCCTGGGTAAGAAAAGGACAATCTTC
Source organism: Bacteroidota bacterium (assembly GCA_030631445.1). GTDB lineage: Bacteria > Bacteroidota > Bacteroidia > Bacteroidales > VadinHA17 > JADFUQ01. The sequence continues at coordinate 403 of DAOVLD010000035.1, read as the reverse complement.
ATTGAAATGAGTATTTACAACAGGTCCTAAATTAACCGGTTCATCCCATTCACCGGTTTCCGGATTTTTGTTAGACTTATATATATCAAGACCTCCGTAACCTTTAGTCCTGCTGCTTGAAAAATATAGTATGGAACCATCCGTAGATTCAGATGCATGTGATTCCCAGTATTTCGTATTAATGAGTTTATTTAATTTTACAGCCTCAGACCAGACACTATCATTGAAATAACTTACATATATATCACTGTTAAAATTATCATTTTTTGTCATATAAAGTGTTTGCCCATCAGCTGACAGGGAGGAGACATAAAGATCTCCATCTGATTTAACCTGAGGGGTCAGATTAACAGGCACAGTCCATTTCCCATCTGCTTTTTTGCTGTATAATATTGCATCATAG
>DAOVLD010000293.1 GCA_030631445.1 Bacteroidota bacterium | reverse complement strand
TTCGGGAATACTTTGCGAAATTTCAATCCAAATGAGTTCGCAGTTGATTTATCATACTCAAGAAAGTTTTCAGATAATATTTCAGGAGCAATCGCTTTCAGGTACATCTATTCAAACCTTACAGGAGGAACACATGTAGGGGGAACTGAAACTAAACCCGGCACATCAATTGCTGCCGACCTGGGAACATATTACCAGAAAGAACTTTCGCTACTTGACAAGGAAACTATGCTCCGACTGGGTTTAAGCATTTCAAATATGGGCTCAAAAATGAGCTATACCGATGATCAGGATCCGGATTTTATACCAATAAATATGAGATTCGGAGGATCCCTGGAGTTTGAACTTGATGAGTATAATTCAATTACTATAGCTGCAGATATCAATAAACTGCTTGTTCCTACACCTCCTGTTTATGATTCCGCCGGGGTTAAAATTATTTATGGAATGGATCCTGATGTATCTGTACCTGCAGGAATGATACAGTCGTTTTATGATGCTCCCGGAGGATTTAAAGAAGAATTGCATGAAATAACCTACTCATTAGGTTTAGAATACTGGTATTCCGGACAATTCGCTGTTAGAGCAGGATACTTCAACGAACATGAAACCAAAGGAAACAGGCAATTTTTTACAGCAGGACTTGGGCTAAAGTTAAATGTTTTCTCTCTTGATTTTGCTTACCTCGTCCCCACAGCACAAAATCATCCTTTGGCAAGAACCCTCAGGTTCTCATTATCCTTCGAATTCGATACCTTCAGAAAACTTAATAATAAAACTGAATAATGAATCTCCGAATTGGATTCGGTTACGATGTTCATCAATTGGCAAAAGGACATAACCTTTGTCTTGGGGGATTAGTGATACCACACAAAAAAGGAACCGTGGGACATTCGGATGGAGATGTATTAATACATTCGATATGTGATGCCTTGCTTGGTGCTGCAAACCTGCATGATATCGGGCATCATTTTCCCGATAATTCAGAGGAATATAAAGGGATAGACAGTAAGATCCTTCTACAAAAAACCATAAAACTACTTAACGACCAGGATTATAAAATAATAAATATTGATTCAACAATCTGCCTGGAAGAACCAAAAATAAAGGATTCAATACCTGATATGAAGAAAATTCTTGCCGGAATTATGAAGCAAAATGTTGAAAATATCTCAATAAAAGCAACTACTTCAGAAAAAATGGGTTTTATCGGTAAAACAGATGGAATTGCCGCTTATGCTATCGCCTTAATTCATAAACCCGCCAAAGAGTAAAAAGTTGAAAGTTTGTAAAGTTAAAAGTTTGTAAAGCTCAACGCTTACTTCACCTCTTCTCAGCCCTCAGCTCTCAGCTCTTCCCTCTTCCCCTTTATATCCTTTTGAATTCAGCCGAAACATTATCCTTTTCCCCACTACCATCGTCTACCTCATACACAAAATCTATGGTACTATAGTCGCCAGCTATTGTTCCTTCGCCGGATATTTCATTCTCGTTTACTACCTGAACAGCGATATTTATTTTGTATCCGTTCAAAGTACCTTTAACTTCAGTGTCAACGCCAAGATTATAAAAATTGCTTAAAACTACTTTAGTGCTATCAAGGGGCTCTTTGGAAATATCAACATGGAAACTGGACTGTCCATAAATTGCACTAATTTCAGTACTTCTCCATGTATCAACAATATTGTCTCTTGGATCATCATTGTTATCAGGATCAATCTCCTCACCAAACTCACATGACGTAACCAACAACATTACTGATAAAATGCCGGCTAAATTTTTAAATAATTTGTTACCAATCGATAGACTATTCATAATGTAAATAAGTTAATGTAAAAGTTATATTTTAATGTCTTGATAATTTAAAAATACGGTTGACACTAAGTTTACATTTAATTAAAGAATTAACCGCCAAGTACGCTAAGGATGCGCTAAAAACGCAAAGTGCAAATATTCTTATGCGAACTTTGCGCCTTCTTTGCGAACTCTGCGGTTAGTTTTTCTTTACTCCATTCTTCCATCATTCCACTATTCCTTCTTCTCCCTTTATTCCCTCTATTCCCTCTATTCCCTTTCCTCTACAACCTTATCAATCATCTCTTCATCAGCAATACTGGGAATTGTCACCTCCATATCCGGTCTTTTTTCCATCTCTCGTCTGGCTGCAAATATTGCTTCATTATTCCTTGCCCAGCTTCGGCGGGCAATTCCATTATTAACATCCCAGTGAAGCATTCTCTTCAACCGGGTATCAGCCTGGTCAGATCCATCGAGCACCAATCCAAAACCGCCATTTATAACTTCACCCCATCCAACACCACCTCCGTTATGAAGCGAAACCCATGTAGCACCACGAAAAGCATCACCAATAACATTTTGAACAGCCATGTCTGCAGTAAAACATGAACCGTCATAAATATTGGAAGTTTCACGATAAGGAGAATCCGTACCGGAAACATCATGATGATCACGACCAAGCACAATTGGAGCGGACACTTTCCC
>DAOVLD010000142.1 GCA_030631445.1 Bacteroidota bacterium | reverse complement strand
TATTAATGCCGTTATTAATTACGTTATTAATAACGTTATTCTTTTTTAGTTTTGCTCTCCGGGATATTCAAATCTTGTAAAATTCTAAATTTTTACTGATTAACACTACATAACTTATTTCTGATTTTATCAGTGATTTGACGAGTATCAAATTTGTTTTTGTTTTTTTTATCAATAACGAACGATTTTTTCAAGTTTTTCTTCTAATAATAGTAACAATTCCACTAACAAAACATAGAGAACCAGCGATTATTGCTGCATTTACCAGGCCTAATAAGGGAATGATCAAAGCGCTTATTAATAATGCACCCAAAGCTGCACCAAACAAATCTGCACTATACGCTTCTCCGGCAACTATTGAAATACCTGTTTTTTGTACTTTCGATGCGAAAGAGAATAACATTCCGAATAATATAGCAATATTAAAAGCGACAAAATAAAAAATAACTTTGAGGAGAACAGGATGTAAAGTAACCGATTTCAGGAATAATAAAATGAATGGTAGCAATATCGTATAAACTCCAATTCCGAATTGTATCCTTGTATAATTCTTTATATTAACAGGAAATAATCTATGCATAAATAATGCTCCAAATGCCAGTCCTGCCATGAACAAAGTAATTATGATCCCTGTTGCATGATAGACATAACCATATAACACCTGGAAACCAATCAGTAAAATTACTTCAATAGACGATGCTGCAAATCCTCCTGTGAATAATCCAAAATTATAAATATTTAATCGTGAAATAAGGATAATAAATAATATAAGTACAATTCCTCCAACTATCCAGTAATTTATTTTAAAGTAGCTTAACCAATATCGCGATTGCTGATAGTATGAAACAGGAGTAAAATCTTTATTGATTTTGGCATTATTATCAAGATTTTCTAAAATATATTTACTACGGTCTTCTAAAAGCCTGTCGTCAATATAATACTGATTAACGTAAACATTATCAATTCCTTTTTCCTCTATCAATCGGGCAATATTGATATTTAATTCATGATCAGATACTAAGTAGTAATTCTTTTTGCCGGGAACGATCAAAATATGCTTAAAAATTTGTTTTAAAGTATTGAATAATACTGAATTTACCTGGCGGGCTTCTTCACTCACATAATTGGCAGTTGACATTAAGCTTAAAGAAACTACACCTCTTTTATTTAATATTTTCTTTAATTCCTTAAAAAATTCTATTGTATAAAACCTGTTGATCTGAGCTGTGGTTGGTTCTGACAAATTCAACAGAATTACATCATATCGGTTTGGATTATATTTAATAAATAACCTTGCATCTTGTTTAATTATATTTATTTTCTCATTTTCTAATTCTTTATTATAATTTTTCCCAATTTCAACAAGCCTGGGATTAATCTCGATGTAGTCAATTTTGTTTACATTATACTTAAGGATTTCTCCAATAGTTCCGGAAATTCCACCAGATACCAATAATACATCTTGAGGATCAGGATGTTGTACCATTGCATAATGTACATCTTCTTCATTCTCTGTATTATTTCTGGTAGTAAAAAGTAAAGAGTTGTTTTCAAAAAAATTCAGTTGTTCACCGCTTTTTGTTATCACTAAATTTCCATACGGTGTGTTTTCATTCAGTACCAATTCCTGGTCTTTAAAAAGTAATTTCTTGCTAACTGTATCCAAATCTATGCGGATGGTTAATAACAATAGAATCGGCGTAAGTGCTATTATGAAATATTTAATCCAGCCTTTCATTTTCAGGTTTATGGATGTGATGAATGAAACTGCCAGATCAATCACCATCAATATGATCAAACTTTGGAAGGTTTTAAAATAATAGACCAGGATAAAACTAAAGAACAAGCCACCGAGTATGTGACCAATTGCTTCCCATGAATAAACTTTAGAAATAAGATTAGATGAATATCTTTCTGAAATATAATAAGATAAAAACGTTAATAAAAAGCCGGATAACAGGCAAAATGGCAATAAAATAATAAAGGAAATATATAAAACATGAATAACGCTTAGCATACTGCCGGTTGGAAATAAAACACTCTTCAAAACGCTTAAAAGAAATATAATAATAATGGGAAGTATAGCTAAGAAAATTAATACAAATACCAGGAAAAAATCTTTTTGTTTTATTTTGTCAGAAAATTTCCCTAACCATGAACCTGCTCCTGTGATCAACATCCAGTTTGCAAGTATGATGCCTATAACAAGCTCATTACCATAAAAGATAGAGATGGTTTCACGTAGGAGTAAGATCTGTGTTATCATATCAGAAAATCCTAATGCTAACACAGGTAGTATATATACGTATCGGAATTTATTATTCACTTCGTTCATGAAATCGCTGCGCTAAGTTCACTTCGTTCATAAGATCGTCACACCTGCAGCGTGACTAAGTTCAATGTTTATGACTTGATAATGGCTAATTTAATTATACTTTACATTTTTATGAAACCTGAAAATTAAGGTTTTTTTTTAATCAATTTATGAAACTATGTCCTTGTATCCGTATTCCATTTGTTTTCTCTTAGGATTCTTAGGGAACCACCCTTTTACGACCCTTTGTTTTTGTTTAAACAGTTCCGGAATTCCCCAAAACAAGCAAAAACTTATAATACCAAAAATTCCCGATAAAAGATCACTTTTTACTAACAGAGAACCTGTTAAAAAGGCGAGACCTGCTGCCAGGAGCCATAGCCACCATTTAGTCCCCCAGTAGTACTCTCCTTTGATAATCAAACTATGACTTAATCCAATTACCAATACTATAATGATACCCAAAATCAAACCGAAAAAATTCATAAGGTATATAGTTTTTTGTTTAAATTTTTGTCATAGTTTTATTCTTGTGATTTTAATTTTCTTCAGTAGATGAAGTAACTATTACCTGAGCTTTTGCCCAGTCAAAGGCAAGCACCACGGCAATAATTCCCGGTATGCTACCAAGGATAAGCCCGCTAAGCCCCAAAGGAATCTGTCCGGGCATGGTGATATGACCGATACCGTCCATTATGCCCATCATGGTCATAACGAGACCAACAATTGCCGTAACCCAGCGCCAGGCTCTTTTTTCCGTAAGCAATGGCAGGATTGCCGGTAATACCATCAGGACAAACCACAATACTGCCACATATAACATCCCACTGCTCATAAATTCGAGATCAGGAAGGTTAGCAGCATCAGCGACCGAAGCCACGGTTGCCCCTTTTACTACCAGGGCATTCATCAGACTTTCAGCCCAATCGAAGATCTTTCCTTCGGCAAAATGTGAATGCAAAGCCATGTGCACCATTCCACCTAAAAAGCTGATGATGAACAGCATGGCAATATGTACTCGCTTAAAATAATTTTTGTTCATTTTTCCCCCCTCTATATGATTAAATTATTAATTTGTTTATTTATTTCACCTCAAAGGATAAAGTCGCGGTATAAGACATATCATTGCATTTTTCCTTAAGTTCATCCGGTGCCGGGAGCTTAATCCTTGATTTAATCAGCCAGGCTCCGTGATGGAGTATCCTGATCTGCGCCATTCCTTTACTATTAGTTGTTGTAGCAAAGGCAAAATCATCTTTAGTAGAAAAGCCGGCATATGTAGAATTAACCGGAAAGAATCTTGCCGGTTTACCTTTAAATAACACCTGAACCGGCAGGTAATCTCCTGCTTTCAACCCTGCCGGATTAGCCATTGGAATAATCTCTAAAGCATGTCCAACAGGCCTGCTATACGAGCTATCAGAGCCCGATACATTAATCAGCGCCTTGGCATATTGCTCAAAGTGATTGCTTAAGATCACCCCGCTCAGTCCGGTTTTAGGAACACTTTTATGATGGATTTTACCCTTCTCTACGTACATTGTATAGAATCCCGGATTCAACGCGGCAGCAACAATGTAAGTCCCTTTTTCAGGCAAGCTTAACTCTGTAGCCAGAAAACCTCCCTGTCCGGGCTGTATCAGTTTGCTTTCTCCCTTTGGTGTAATTAAGCTAAACTCGCCTAATTTACCCACCGATAGAAAATTATCTACCGGGTACCGGTGTCCCCAGCCAAAGTAAATCGTTGTTCTTGCACCATACTCTGCAGAGTAGATTTCAGGAAAATAATTTGTAACATTCAGCCAGAATGTATGACTGAATGCCATGGTGGTTGAAAGACTCAAACATAAAGCTATTGACAGCTTCAGAATAAGTCCGGTTTTAAAATTTCTCATCTTTTTAGACTTTTATTTTTAGTTAGATTTTAAAATTTAATTAAGATGCTTCGCCGATTTTGATTATCATTCAATTTCAACCATTGAACCATCGCGCTATTAATTTTTTCTATTCTTCTTTCAAATACCGGCTGCCATCAGGTTGATATAAATATTGAAGAGTTATATATCCAGATGTACTCTCTGTTGGGTGATAATAACTCTTAAACCAGGCCTTGGCATACTTACCATCAGCTGCTTTTACAACATAAATACTATCAGTAGGAACAAATGTAGGTGGCATACCTTCCATTGTTTCCCAACCCAGCAAAACAGGATTAACTGAATATTTTTTTTCGCCACCATGAACCTGGAAAGTTACCGAATCATCAACTGCATATCCGCTTTCAGGAGCCTCAATTACAGAATTAAAATCTACTTTTCCCATATTAACAACGCCACCCTGACCGGACCCGGATGTTCCGCTGTTTGTTTTAAAGCGGTAACGCTTAAGACCGAGGTCCCACTCCAGAGAATTATCCGGATCATTGACAGTTAATGTATCGCCTATGGAAAAGGAAAAATAAACCCAGATTGTTTTACTGGATGCATCAATCACCAGTTCCTTGCCGATTCCGGGTGTTGGTGGCTCATCTTTATCTTTCTCACAACCAACAACCAGAAAAAATAGCGAAATAACCATTAAATAAATACTAAAAGATTTTTTCATTTTTTTATCCTCCGTTTTTAAATTAAATTATTTATATATGATATTAATTCCAGCGTAATATCTTCGTCCCGGCGTAATTAAATAAGCTTTATCCGTATAATCAAACAGGTTGTCGACACCAAAAGTCAAATTGAAATACGAAAAAAGCTTCTTATTAAAAGTAAACCGCCAGATGGGGTGCGGTGCTTGTTTGTATTGGATGATAGAGCCTGTGTCTTCATCCTTTTCTTCATCTATTAATTTTTCCCCGGTAAACTTACCGCGCAGATTAAAATTAAAGCCATATCTGTTATTGATATATTCCAGTTTAATAAGCCCGGAGTGTTTAGCCCGACCAAATAATTCCCGGCAGGTCTCCTTATCCTCGGTATCAACAAAACAATAGCCACCCGACAAAGCAATACCAAGTCCCACATCAACTTTCGTTAGTAAATCTATACCCTGTGTCATGGCTCTGGCGACGTTTCCATAGAGATGGGTATTTGGATCATCAGGTTCAATTCTGGTATAGATCATGTCTTTCAGGTCGGTTCGGAACAGAGAAACTGACCAGTT
>DAOVLD010000078.1 GCA_030631445.1 Bacteroidota bacterium | reverse complement strand
TTCTATTCTGTTTCTTCTGTTTCATTTTCAGCTTCTTCTTCGATCTCCTCAATTTCCTCTTCATAGGATGAAGTATAAACAACCGATAGATATACAATTTTCCATTCTCCATCAACTTTTTCCAGAAATCTTACCCCTATCATCTTCAAACTGATTTCACCTTCACTATCATATACTGTTTCATCATTGATAGCCCAGGCACTTTCTTTGTAGACTTTTATCTTAACATTTGTTTTTACATATTTATCTGTACTTTGTTCAGGATTATTCTCAAAATATTCCTTAAAACCTGAGCCAATCTCTTCCCATCCGACACCATAACCATAGCCGGATTTGCCGGCTGATAACCTAATGTTTGTTTCATCCTGTATATAGGTTGCAGCAAGGCGATCAAAATCCTTACTAAGGAAAGCATCTGTTTCTGCTTCCAAAACAGCCTTTATGGCTGCTTTTTCTTTTTCAATGTCAATTTTTTCCTGACAGGAAGCTCCTGCAAATAAAATAAGAGCAAATAATGTCAATACATACTTTTTCATGATTAAATAGTTTTAGGGTTAATAAGTAAAAATTTACAATTTTACACAAGTTATAAAATAATTTGGTTAATAATGAAAAATTTAGCTTAGTAATGCATTTATTATTACCGATCTGGTCTGCATCCAAATTGTTAATATTCTTTATCGTTATAGTAAGAAATAAATTTATATATTGCTTTTTTTACTAAAACTTTAAGAAATGGATAAAATTTCAACAATTATTTTAGCTTCTTCTCTTATTATTATTATGTTAGGAATGGGATTGTCGTTGGTTTTTGACGATTTTAAAAGGATAATTGTATACCCAAAAGCAATATTTGTTGGTTTAACCAACCAGTTAATAATTTTGCCATTAATAGGATTTGCTATTGCATTAATATTTCCACTAAGACCTGAGATTGCAATAGGAATTATGATTTTAGCTGCTTGTCCCGGCGGACCAACATCAAACTTAATAACCCATCTGGCAAAGGGAGATATTGCATTATCTGTTACCCTTACTGCATTAAGCAGCTTTGTTACCATATTAACAATACCTTTTATTGTGAATTTTGCCCTTACACATTTCCTGGATGAAGGACAAATGATTAGGCTGGATGTAGTTGAAACTATTATCCGGATCTTTGTTATTATAGTTATTCCGATAAGTATTGGCATGATTATCAGACGGTTTAAAGAAGGTTTCGCTTTAAAAATGGCTAAACCGGTGCGAAAAGCGTCCGGATTTGTCATGGCTTTAGTAATAATTGGTATAGTTATAAAAGAAAGGGAAAACATTATTCCTTATTTTCAACAAGCAGGAATTGTTGCCTTGTTATTAAATGTTACCACTATGATGGTTGGTTATTATTCTTCGAAATTATTTAGCATCAAAAATAAAAGGGCTATATCCATTTCAATTGAGTCGGGAATTCAAAATGGAACTTTAGCAATAACTATTGCGGTGGTTTTACTTGGAAATAGTGAATTTGCTATTACCCCTGCAATATATAGTTTAATAATGTTCTTTACCGGTGGTGCTGCTATTTATTTTGGTCTTAAAAGAAGTAAAGCAACAAATAGTTAATATTAATATTAAGGTGACCAAAGACACTCAAATATTAAGTCCGGAAAATTTTGGTACACCTATTTGTCAGAAACTATAATATTCGTAACTAATCAGTCGGCCCGCCCGTACCGAACGTCCGCCCGGCTGAAGCCATTCGGACGGGGTACGTTCGGACGGGCAGTCCACAGTCAACAGTTAGCAGTCGGCAGTCCCGGAAAAACAGAAATCTCCGATTTCATATTTTTCCGAAGATCCTCGAACATTCCAGCTTGCTGGAAGCCTTACGACCGTCATGTAGGCAGACCTGTGGGAGTGGAAATAAGATTGAATTATTTTGGGATAATACTGGCAATAAGATTAATATTAACTAAATAGCAATATTGTTTCAAATTCCACTTTATATAATATCAAATTTTAATAATTTAGCGTTCCAAAACAATGTGTAAAGCACACCAAAATATCCTTTGCACTAAAATGTTGGCAACAAAACAAAAATATATTAACTATAAATATGAACGGTACTATCTATAGTGTGATTACAGGAACGGGGAATTACATTCCATCAAAACGTATCAGAAATGAGGATTTTCTTACCAATGAATTTTATGATATAGACGGAAAGAAGTTCGAAAAAACGAATCAGGAAATAATTGATAAGTTTCTGGAAATTACGACTATTAGAGAAAGACGGTATGTTACAGATGATTTGGCAACCTCTGATATTGCATATTATGCTGCAATGGATGCCATTAAGTCTGCAAACATTGATAAAGAAAAATTAGATTATATAATTGTTGCACATAATTTTGGCGATGTAAGGAATGATAATAAACTGTTAGATATTGTACCCAGTTTAGCCGCCCGGGTAAAACATAAATTAGAAATACAAAACCCCTATACTATAGCTTATGATTTACCTTTTGGCTGTCCTGGCTGGTTACAGGGTATTATTCAGGCTGATTATTTCATAAAGTCAGGGGATGCCAAAAAGGCACTGATTATCGGGGCTGATATATTATCCAGGGTTTCCGATCCGCATGACAGAGACAGTATGTTGTATGCTGATGGCGCCGGAGCTACCGTTTTGGAAGCCAAAAAGAGTGATAGCCCCATTGGAATACTTGCCCATAAAACACGCTCGGATACCTTTTTGTTTTCCAAAATGTTATATATGGGTAAATCATACAAGCCAGATAATGAAAACAAGGATGACATTTTCTTAAAGATGAATGGTCGAAAACTTTATCAATATGCACTTGAAAGAGTACCTCAAGCGATAAAAGACAGTCTTGAGAAGAGTAATACTCATCTTAGCGAAATTAAAAAAGTACTAATCCATCAGGCTAACGGAAAAATGGATGATGCAATAATAAAAAGACTTTATAGACTTTATAATAAAGTTGATGTGCCTAAAAATATCATGCCGATGATAATTGATTGGTTGGGCAATTCATCTGTTGCAACCATACCGACTTTACTGGATCTAATATTAAAAGATAAGTTAGAAACGCACAAAATTAACAAAGGAGACACCATTGTTTTCGCATCCGTTGGAGCAGGAATGAATATTAATGCATTGGTTTACAAGATGTAATTGAATATTGTTGGAAACAGATATTCAGCTGCTAATAAATAAGCTTTCAGCTATAAAATGATTTCTTTCTACGTTTTCCTTTATTTCTGCCACCTTTAATTTCTTCGGCAACATCAACTCTAACACGGCGACCTTTAAATTTACTATCATGGAAGGAGGTCAATATTTTGGCAGTATACTTCTCTCCTACTTCGAAAAATGAAAAACTATCTTTTATATCAATAGCTCCTATATTAATATCACGATCTTTCGTATTATCATTAATCATTCCAATAATATTTACAGGAATAACATCGTCTTTTTTACCTATGTTAATAAAAAATCTTGTATAACCGTTCTTTCCTCTTCTTCCGTGTCTGTCACTATGACTGCGTTCACTTCTTTTGTCTCGTTTGTCCCGCTTATCTCGTTTGTCTCGTTTATCCTCTGCTTTCTCATTAAGGTCCGGAGCATTTTTATAATATTCCAGGAATCGATTAAACTCAAGCGATACAAAGTGCTTAATTATTTGTTCTTTACTCAACCACTCAAGCTTTTTATTAACAGTATCCATAAACGGAGCAATTTGAGCTTCATCCACTACTACTTTCTCCATCCTGTCAATTAACTTAAAAAGTTGTTTTTTACATATTTCAGCTCCGTTTGGTACCGGTAATCTTTCGAAGTTCTTGCGAATGTTCTTTTCTATTTGCGGTATCTTGCTCTTTTCCCGGTAGTTAACTATAGCAATAGAAATGCCCGATTTGCCTGCACGTCCGGTACGACCACTTCTGTGAGTATACACTTCATTGTCTTCCGGTAAGTTATAGTTAATTATGTGGGAAATATCGTTCACATCAATACCACGAGCTGCCACATCAGTAGCCACTAACATTTGTAACGATTTTTCCCTGAAACGCTTCATTACCTGGTCGCGTTGCGATTGCGAAAGATCTCCGTGAAGTGCATCGGCATTATATCCGTCCTTTATAAGTTTATCGGCTACTTCCTTGGTTTCCATCCTTGTCCGGCAAAATACTATTCCATATATATCCGGATTGATATCTGCTATGCGTTTAAGAACTAAATATCGGTTACGTGCATGTACCTGGTAATAAATATGACGTATATTTTCAGCGCCGGCGTTTTGGGTTCCTACAGTTATTTCTACAGGGCTGTTCATATAGTTTTTGGCAATGCGTGCCACTTCTTTTAGCATAGTTGCCGAAAACAGTAAAGTTCTCTTAATATCAGGCGTTTTTTCTAAAATACTATCTAAATCATCGCGAAATCCCATGTTAAGCATTTCGTCAGCCTCATCCAAAACTACTGTTCTGACATTAGCAATCTTTGCGACTTTACGATTGATTAAATCAAGCATTCTTCCCGGTGTAGCAACAATAATGTGTGCTCCTTTTTTAAGTGCCCTGATTTGAGTGTCGATACTTGCTCCACCATATACCGGCACTACATGCAAACCTTTTATGTATTTCGAATAATTTTTCAGATCCTTTGAGATCTGGATACATAGTTCCCGCGTTGGTGCTAATATTAAAGCTTGAACCGATTTGTTCCGGATATCTATTTGCTCAATTATAGGTAAGCCAAAAGCGGCTGTTTTACCTGTTCCGGTTTGAGCAAGTCCTACTATATCATTTTCTTTTTCAAAAAAAATCGGTATTATCTCTTCCTGAATTGGTGTTGGTTTTTCAAATCCCAGCTCTTCAATCCCCTTCAATAAATTGGGCGATAATCCCATTGTATTAAATATCAGCATTTTATTATTTTAAAAAAATTAAGCTGCAAACGTACGGAAAATTAATCACGTGAGAAAAATTCAAGACAGAAAAGTCAAAACCGGTATTTATTAACGCAGTAAGAGAACATGCCGGTATGTTAAAATACAGGTAGGTAAAAAGTTTACGTTATTTGGAAAGCTTTACACGTACTGCAATAGGTCCTTTATGCCCCATCTCAACTTCAAAGGTAACAGCATTACCCTCCGTTATTTCTTCAAGTATATTATTTACATGTACAAATACGCTTTCCTTTGTTTCCTTATCCTTTATAAAACCAAAACCTTTCGAATCGTTAAAAAAGGTTACTGTTCCCTCTCTTATAGGATCGGATTCTTCATCAGAATCGCTGGCAGGTACTCCAATCTCGATATCTTCTAGTTTAATATCTTTCTTTTTGGTGGGATCAGGAGGCGTGGAAGTTATATTTCCATTTTCGTCAACATAGGCAATCATGTCGTCCAGACCACTCTTTTTTTCGCTTTCTTTCCTGGCTAACCTCTTCTTTTCTTTTTCTTTTTTCTTCTTCTCCTTCTTGTTTCTTACTTCCTTTTTATTGAATGTTTCTTGCGATCTAGCCATAGATTATTTTTGCTTTATTAATAATTTGATAAAGTTACGTTTTATTTTCAGTGTTTAGAAAATTATCTGCTTTTTTTCAATTCTGAATAACAACGAACTGCCTGGTGTTGTAAATATCATATTTTTCAAACGGTACTACTCCAAAGTCCTTAACTGTTTTAACTTTTGTTTCAACTTTATCTTCTTTTCTTCGCCTTGCTTATAAAGTTATTTTATTTTTTTCTAAGCTCCTGGAATTTTTTTTGAATTTCTTCCAGATCGATTAAACCATCTGCAGTGTCGAGGTATGTTTTCCCATCCTTTTCAATAAAGCCATACATGCCGTATATTGTCTTCAGAATTTTTTCATTAATCCGTGCAAGATATCTGACACTATAAAGTTGCGCATATTCTTCAACTCTTGCTCCTTCAGCAGTATACAGATAATCTATCTGTGCCCACTCTTTATCCGGACTTACATCCATAAGTGTGACATCCATGTATTGGCCCTTAATCAGGTTTGCTGCCTTTTCAAGGGCTTTCCCGTCTACAAGTATTATGTTTTTCCTTTTGTTCGTATTAACGTAAATCATTCTCTCGTCTAATTCTTCATATACTTCAGTAATGATCTCGTCCTCCGGTATTTCATTGATCTTTGTTTCACCCGGTTTGAACCAGATATCAGATATGCATGTATCGTCCCATTTTGTGCCTTTATAAACATCAACTATCTTGAGATGCAAAATGTATTCAACATAAGGAACCGTATCGCATCCGGAGCATGATTTTGTAATCTTCTCAAACTCTTTGCTAAAGTTGTTTAGGAATAATTGCATACTTTGCTCCTTAAATTCAGCTGCTTTCAACAGGTTAAAGGGTAATTGTATTTCTTGTGGCCCAAGGGTATCTCTCAGTTTGATCAGTTTTTCGTTGTCAAATTGTCTTATGCGGCAAACTGATACAATTTCAGTGACCTCTCCGGGTATCATAAAACCGACAAATAAAGAGAGCCGAATGGTTTTTGGACGGTTGTTCATAAAATAGAGACTTTGGGATTTTTGATAACCGTTGACGATACAGATTATTTCATTTAACCTGTCACCCATTCCAACATAAACAGATTCGCCAATACCATCATCTTTTACTCCCTCAACCCAGGCTGTTGAGCTATCCTTGTCAAACAGATTATGTGCTCCATGTTTACCTAATTCATCAACGGGACTCCCATCATCCAATTCTGAACTAGCTAAATATAAACCCATTGCAGAACGCAAATAGATTTTCCTCCATTGAGAATGTGCCGGACTGGCAGCCATAAACAGCAGTATTGCGATGAATGTTATAGGTTTCATAAATGATTTTGTTTGTTAAATATATTAAAATAATAATCATGTGAACAATTCCTACATTTTTAATTACTTTGCGAATCTATATTCTATTCTTTGTCACATGTCATATACAAACAATACTGAATTTTTCAGGAAATATGTTAAAGAACTTAAATCCGATATTTTTAATACAATAACAAAATGAAAGGAATAAAAGCCACTATATTTTTCTTTTTGCTTATGGGGATTGGTCATTCTATGATGATGGTTATCAATCGGATAGATGAAAAATATGGCTTTGACCAGAATTTTATTATTTGGTCTGCCATTACCCTTACTGTCTTTGGGGTTATTCTCATTTTTATTACACGGTATAATAAAACCGGCACATGGCAAAGCATGAACGGTGCATTAGGAGGGATACTTATCTGGATAGGTGCAGTGGAATACGGATTGATCTTTGGCTCCAGGATTTTGGAAATACCTCCTCTTAACGGAACAGCTCCTGAGTACCGGTTAATGGAATTCACCTGGCCCTTTGTTTTAGTAATTTTTATTTATCTCCTTTATCATGAGGATGTAAGATGTAATTTTATACTTTATTTGAGAAGAAAACTGCCTCTGATGAAAGGTCCAATATCAGAGGGGAGAATTCGCAATTAC
>DAOVLD010000175.1 GCA_030631445.1 Bacteroidota bacterium | reverse complement strand
ACAATGAAAGGGTGAATAAATAATAATAATTTTTACTGAAGAATTTCTCCAGGGTAAACTCAAGGCCATAGTTTTTTCCTGTTCCATTATTCACAAGGCTGTCTGACGTTTCAACTCCAAACGAGGCACCGGTGTTTAGCATACTGTATGTACTTTCTTTCACTTCAACGGGAACATCAAACAATTTTTGGTAATACGTTTCGGCTTTAAGTCTTAAGTTCTCATTAATAATGTAATCGTACCCAAGAATAACATGATGCGCTTTTGTTGTACCGAGATTGGAATTTGTTTGAACATATGAATTGTCTGATAATTGGGTTTCCCGGAAAATAGCAGGTAATTGCTGTATTCTGTTATGAAAACCGTACCCGGTATTTAGTTTCATAGCATCATTAACCTTCCATTGCATGCCAAACCTGGGCTCAACAGATATCTGTCCATTTTGATCAAAGTACATTACATGAAATCCCGGAGTTATATGAAATCTATCATTGAATTTATATAACCACTGATTATACAACCTGTATAAAAACACTCCGTCGGAAAGAGTCTTCTTTATATTTGTAAGATATCTGTAGTCATTAATTGAAGAAAAATACACTTTCGAGTTTAGATCAAACCCCATACGGTCAATTGTTACACCTGTTATAAAAGATAATTGCGGATTGATCTTCCTGTTGAGTACAAAATTGTAGGATAATTTAGTTGACGATGACTGGTCGTTATAAAACTCAAACGGGTTCAGGTCAATATCGAGAGTATCAAGCTGTGTCCACCCCTTCTCATACAAAAAAGAAATTGTGTGCTTTGAATAGGTTTTTGGATTATGTACCTGCGAATATGATATAGCACTAAAACCCAGATCAGATCCGTTATATATATCCTGTTCGCCAGGTGTATAGATATTATCACCTTCCTGGTCGGATGCTTTAATTGCAATATGGCTGGTCCCTCCCAATCCAAAAAATGAAATTTCCCCTTTCTTTAAAGGAAATACGAACTTATAGGCAATATCCTGGTAGTAGGGAACACCACCTCCTGTACCGATGTCTAATCCAAGATCTTTCATTAATCCTAAAGTGGAGTACCGGTAGTTGGCAATAAACGAACTTCTGTTCTTTTTACTGAATGGCCCTTCAGTCCCAAGTTCAAATCCATTAAAACCAATTTGTCCAAGAAACTCATATTTTTCATTATTACCTGATTTCAATTTCAGGTCAAACACACCTGATAAGGCATTTCCATATTGTGCGGGAAAGGCTCCTGTAAAAAAATCGGAGTTTCTGAGATTGTGATTATTTAGCATCCCGACAGGACCTCCGGTTGTTCCCTGTTGGGCAAAATGATTCGGGTTTCCTATATCAACTCCCTCAAGTTTCCATAGCAAACCCGATGGGCTGTTTCCCCTGATAATGATATCATTTCTCTGATCATTGGCGCCTGATACACCGGCGTAGTTCATTGCCATTCTTGCCACATCACCACGACTACCGGCATATTTTTCGGTTTCCTCTATTGTGAAGGCGCGGGCACTAATGGTTGCCATTTTATTTATGGGTTGTTCCTTCGACTTGTGAGCAACCACAACAACTTCTTCGGCAGTGAAAGCTTTTTCCTCCAACTCGAGATAAAGATTTATTTCTTTCGCGGAAGTTACAATCAGGTTATTGATGGTGATGGGGTTATAACCGAGGAATCTAATCTGTATAGTTCTCCGTCCGATTGGTACTTCTTCGAGTCTGAAATTTCCATTAGCATCTGATGATGTCCCGGTAATAGTTTCACCGCCTAATAAAACAATTGTTGCTCCGGGCAGGGGGCTTTTTGACAATTTGTCTACTACAACACCACGGATTGTTTGAGTAAGCTGCTCCTGGGAAAAAAGGTTCCCGGGAATTATTATCCAAAACAGTAAAAAATGGAATACGAATCTTCTGTTAATCATAGCAATAAAATAATTCTCAAATATGCATAAAAAAACCTGTTTTTCAGACATTATTTTTTTAGATTTAATCTATATCATTTTTTTGTGTATGTGTGTATGACAATAAGGGACAAAGATTCAGAAGCAGCTATTGCTTCAAAGATAATTAACCAAACAAACCGCCACCTGTTTTTAACCGGAAAAGCCGGAACAGGAAAAACAATAAAAGAAATTACTACGGAGTAATCACTCGCGGTAACTACCATCGAAGGACATTTAGCCCATTATGTGGCAAAAGGGCTTATTGATATTTCACGTTTTGTTGATGAAAGTAGGGTAAAACGGGTTATTGAAGCATCACAAAAACTGGAAACAAAAAACCTTGGACCTGTAAAAAAGTATCTCGGGGATGAATTAACATATAGCGATCTTCGTTTTGCTATGGTAAACTATGCATAGCTTGGTCAAAAAGAGGGTTAACCCGTAACTCGTAACCCGAAACCCGTAACTCTTTGACACTGTCTGTAATCAATACTAGTATTCAGGTTCCATTACTTTGCCCATAAAAATTATGGAATTGGTGTATTTCTCCTTTATTACGAAAATAAAAGGCTTGTTTACAATAAATGTTTCCCCTCCCATACTCGTTTCACGCAATTCAACTAAAGTAACAGCGGCTGCTTCTGTACCTTCCTCATTCACTTCAATAAAGGTTTTATGTAATACCCTGGAAATATATAATCCCGCGTTTGGATTTATTTTTGAAAAATCAGCATTACCAAAAGCAATTCCCATACCCATATTGATAAGCTCATCATTAAGTTTGTTTTTATACTCGAATTTAAATTTGGGTAAATGGATATGTACTTTTTCTACTTCGTAAAACTCACTTAACCAACTGTTCCAGTTTTCATTGCTTAACTGTTCAATGATATCATCCGGGGTTTTATTACTTTGAGGAAGCAGAATAATCATGCTGTAATTACCGGTGCCATATGGCATTTCTACTGCTTGTAAAATATCGTTTGAGAAATAATTGAATGATGCCTCCTGAATCATCATGGGAACATCCTTTGTAGTTCCATCTCTTAAATAGAAGGGTTTTTCTTCGGTGTCAGACTCATCAAATTCATATTTCCATATTCCTTTGAAATATATTGCATTAATGAGGTACATAACTGCATCGGCAGGTATGTAATCAAGTATCTCCGTGATCTTATCATTGGTCTTGTCGGCAACCCAGTTGTTTATAGTATTAACGGCTTCAGGATCAAGAAAATCCAGGGGTGAGACCTCAGCATAAAAGTAGTCTTGATTAACATTTATGAAATCTTGTTCCACTTCAAAGGTATGTTTATACCAGATGGAGTTGGCAATGCTCATCAAAACTTTCGGATCGACACTTACCAGGGCATCGATCAGCATTTTATAATTTTCATTGATCTCATCAACAGTAAGCCCGCTTAACTCAAGGGTTTTTTCCATTGCTTCTTTTGTATCCCCGTCGGCTCCATTATAGGTCATGGCAAGAGCCAGGGAAACACTTAAGGGAGAGATCATCACGTTTTTATCGGGCTCTTCCGCTTTCAATACTTCTTTAAACAGGTTTATTCCAAACAGGTTATCTGCTTCAACCAGTATTTTCCCTTTCTGAGTTAAATTAATTTCCTTTGGTCCGGGCTCAACATTATTGGTTTTCTCACAGGAATAGCCAAGAAGTAAAATAACGATGGCTGGGATTACGAACTTTATTGTTTTCATAAATGCAGGTTTTATAATTAATTCTCATATTCAGGTTCCATTACTTTACCAATAAAGATTATAGCGTTTGTATATTTTTCTTTAATAGCAAAAATGAAGGGTTGATTGACATAGAAATAGATGCCTGTTTCTCCCTGGGAAGTGCTCCCACACATTTCAACTAGTGTAACAGCTGCAGCTTCTGTGCCTTCCTCGTTTACCTCTATGAAAGACTTATGTATTACCCTGGAGATAAATAATTGCCAGTCAGGATTTATTTTTGAAAAATCAGCATTAAATGGGTCAAAAGCAATTCCCATATCCATATTTACCAGTTCATCATTGAGAAGGTTTTTATACTCAAACTTGAATTTGGGCAAATGGATCAGTACTTTCTCTGCTTCGTAAAACTCACTCAACCACCTGTTCCAGTTTTCATTGCTTAACTGGTCAATGATATCATCCGGGGTTTTATTATATTGGGGAAGCAGAATAATCATGCTGTAATTGCCGGCGCCATATGGCATTTCCACTGCCTGTATAATATCGTTTGATAAATAATTGAATGATCCTTCCTGAACCATCATGGGAACATCCTTTGAAGTTCCATCGCTTAAATAGAAGGGCTTTTCTTCAGTGTCGGACTCGTCAAACTCATATTTCCATATTCCTTTGAAATATATTGCATTAATGAGATACATTACTGCATCGGCAGGTATGTAATCAAGGATCTCCGTGATCTTATCATTGGTCTTATCGGCAACCCAGTTGTTGATAGTAGTAACAGCATCAGGATCAAGAAAATCCAGGGGTGAGACCTCAGCATAAAAGTAGTCTTGATTAACATTTATGAAATCTTGTTCCACTTCAAAGGTTTGTTTGTACCAGATGGAGTTGGCAATGCTCATCAAGACCTTCGGATCGACACTTGCCAGGGCATCGATCAGTATTTTATAATTTT
>DAOVLD010000039.1 GCA_030631445.1 Bacteroidota bacterium | reverse complement strand
CCCGAAAAACTGCATTCGCCAGCTGGCGAATTGCTTAGTTTTTCGAGGATCCTCGAAAATTAACGAAAATCGAAGATTTTCTAATTTTCGGGACTTAGCCTCAGCCTTTATTAATAATAACTCAATATACCAGTAGATAATTTTAATATTCCGATACTTTAAAACTATTAACTATCATCAATGTCCGGGAATAATCAAACAAATGGATTAAAAAGAAAGTTAGGGCTTTTCCCCGTTACCAATATTGTAATTGCCAATATGATCGGTACAGGGATATTTGTCACTTCAGGTCTGCTAATGGCAGGTCTTAATAACCCCCTGATAATGATAATGCTATGGGTAGCCGGTGGAATAATGGCATTGTTAGGGGCAATGTGCTACGGTGAACTTGGGGCGGCTTACCCTAGTGCCGGTGGTGAGTATATTTTTCTTTCAAAATTGTTCCATCCTTTGGCTGGTTTTCTGAGTGGATGGGTTTCATTTATTGTCGGGTTCTCGGCTCCAATTGCAGCAGCCTCAATAGGATTCAGTGAATATTTTGTGCGCGCTGCTCCGCAGGTCATCTTATGGGGAGAAGCCATAGGCATTTCTGATCCGCAACTCATTAAGAAAATATTATCTGCATTGGTTATCTTATTGTTCACCCTGGTTCATCTCAGGGGTATTAAATTTGGGACAACAGTCCAAAACGGCCTGACCATGTATAAAGTTGTTTTACTAGCCGGCTTGTTAATTATTGGATTTTTGTTTGGGAAGGGAGATATTGGTCACATGGTTCAGCGTTTGGAATATTCATTCGATTTCGGAGGGTGGAAGACCATCGGGTTGTCTTTTCTGTGGATAACCTTTGCCTATAGTGGCTGGAATGCATCCACCTACATCGGGTCAGAGATCCGTAACCCGGTAAAAAATATTCCTTATTCTTTGTTATTGGGGACAGGTCTGGTGATGGTATTGTATGTTGCTTTAAACATCCTGTTTGTTTATGCAATTCCTCCGGATGAGATGAAAGGAGTGATATCTGTAGGCGGACTTGCAGTTGGTAATTTATTTGGCAAGACCTGGGAACAAATATTTTCTTTACTCGTTTCCTTTGCACTGTTCTCATCCATTAGTGCTTTTATAATCCTCGGGCCCAGGGTTTATTTCGCCATGGCTAAAAGGGGTCATTTTTTCAGGTTTGCCTCTAAAGTTCACCCCAGGACACAAGCCCCCTACCTGTCAATAATAATACAATCAGTTATTTCAATTATTATGGTCATATCCGGAACATTCGACCAGATATTGACCTTTATGGGTTTCTCGCTGGGAATATTTCCCATTATAGCTGTAATAGGCGTTTTCAAATTAAGATCTGCCGGTAAAAGTAAAATTAGAATGCCGGGCTATCCGTTTGTCCCTGGCTTATACATATTTATCGCCTTTGTCATACTGCTGCTGGCATTTTTCGAACGACCGGTTGAATCTTCCATTGCCATTGGCATTGTGGTAATTGGCATACCTGTTTTTTATTTGTTTTCAGGAACAGCTAAAAACAAAAATGTATTTCTTTAAACTCTTCGAAAAGCCGGACGAGGCAATCCGTTATCTTATATCCCGGGCTTGATGGAAAAACAGGATGGGAACTTGAGGCTCCATTTCTTTTATAGGTCTTCATAAGCCGTCCCTTATGAAACAGCATCTTTTAGAAAAATAAGTTATTCTTAACCAATGATAATATCAATATTTTTTGTAAATTTTAAAAATTTTGTTTGACTTTTATACGATACCTATGAGCAACCCTGGAGGTTATTTTATTGAAAAACTGAAAAAGGGAGATGTTCATGCATTTGAACAGGTTTTTAACACCCATTATGCAAGTCTTTGCCGGTATGCTCAAAAATATGTTATTGATTTGGACAACGCCAGGGAAATTGTTCAGGATACTTTTGTTAAGCTTTGGGAAATAAAACATTCACTGTCACAGGATACTTCCGTTAAATCCTATTTATATAAAGCAGTTCGAAATAATTGTTTAGACTACCTGAAGCATATAAGAATAAGCAATGAGTATAAGGAAGATTTCCTGCGAAAGATCATGGATTCAGGTTTTAAATCGATTGCTTCTCCTGAAAACTGTCTGAACGGTTTAATTGAAAAAGAACTTGAGAACCGTATCAATGATGCTATTGCTTCTTTACCGGACAGATGCAGGGAAATATTTGAATTAAGCCGTTTTAAAGGATTAAAATACCGTGAAATTGCCGAAGAATTGAACATCTCAATAAAAACCGTAGAAACCCAAATGTCCCGGGCAATTCAGGCTTTGCGTAAGAAAATAGCCGATTATTTCTAATAAATTATAACTTTTCGGACAAAATATTTTAGTGCATTTTACAATTAAAAAAAACCGACATACACTGTCAGGGTAAATTCACACATAGTAGTTATATTAATGAAAGAATTAAATGAAAACAAATAGAATGATGAACAAAGAAAAAATTATTAAGTTTTTACTTGGGGAGACAGGTAAAGAAGAAAATCATTTGGTAAATCAATGGCTTAATGAAAATGATGAAAACAAAAAATATTTTGATGAAATTGCATTTGTCTGGAAAACATCCGGTATAGCACAAAATATTGAACAGGAGGATGTTGAAAAAGACAGGAAAATTTTTATTCAAAAAATTGGTGCTTTACTTGATGAAGAGACCATGAAATCCACTGAACCGGTAAGAAGGAACCTGCAATTATTCAGGAGCAGTACAGGAGCAAAATATTATCAATGGCTACGGATTGCCGCAATATTTATTCTTGCATTTTGCCTCTCATGGACAGTTTTTTATTTTGCGAACAGGAAACCAGATACTGGTTCACTTGTATACAACCAGATCATTACTACCAAAGGGCAGAAATCCCAGATCATTCTTTCTGATGGCACAAAAGTTTGGCTGAACTCCGAAACCACTTTAAAATACTCTTCGGCATTCAATGAAAAAAAACGTGAGGTTTTTCTGGAAGGAGAAGCTTTTTTCGAAGTGCAAAAAAAAGGCAATAAGATTCCTTTTATAGTTAAAACTTCAGAGATAGATATTAAAGTTCTGGGGACCAGCTTTAATGTAATGGCATATCCTGATGAAGAAACCATTGAAACTACTGTGGTAAAAGGATCTGTTTGTATAGTGAGGAAAGACTTAATATCATCACCGGATCAAAATATTATTTTAAAATCAAATCAAAAAGTCACATTATTAAAGAAAGAATCATGTGTCATTCTTTCGGAAATTGAAACAAAAAAGCCAACCCTGATTAAAAGCACAAAAACAATACAATCTATATCATCCTCTGAAAAAGCACAAATTTTAGTTTCCCCGGAAGTTGACATTGAACTGCATACAGCATGGAAAGACGACCGGTTAATCTTCCAAAGTGAAACATTTGAAAATATTTGTTATAAACTGGAAAGATGGTATGATGTAAAAATCCATGTTCGGAACGAAGAACTAAAGAAATACCGGTACACAGGAAAATTCGTGCACAAAGAAACCATTAACCAGGTGTTGGAAATCCTTAAGCTTACCACACCGATTAATTACACATTTATACAGAATGATCTATATATAGATAAAGTTGCCGAATAATTTTTAAATATCAGAAAACTATTAAATAACATAACCATTTAGCTTGATGTTGTACAATTTTATGAATCATATTTAGAATGATACGATCATAGGTAGTTTAGGTTATAATTAGGGTTAGTATTCTAAATATTTCGGATCATTTAAGTTAAATACATAAAATCTTTTCAATTGACAGCTAAATGGTTTTTATAGAATATGAAGGCTATGTTATAAATTTAATATCTGTCCATAAAATAATTATTATAAGCAACACATTAAAAACGAATTGCCTATGGTAAAACCCTGAAAAAAATTAACCCTAAAAAAAATCGGGAAATGCTGATAACATTTCCCGAAAAACGCTTTTAATTAACACTAATGTTTTCGGAAATTTCTTTAAAACATTAGAGCATTACAAACTAAAAACATACAAATTTATGAAAAATAATAGTAGAAAGTGTATGTTTTCTATTAATATCAATAGAAACATACTAAAAATCTTAATGGTTATGAAACTAACGACCTTCTTCTTTCTAATAAGCATGCTGAGTGTTGCGGCAAGGGGGTATTCTCAGCATGCACGTTTGAATTTATCCCTTCATGATGCTTCCATTCAGGACCTTTTTCAGGAAATTGAAAAGCAGAGCGAATTCAACTTCTTCTATAAAGACGATCAGATAGATGTAAATAAAATGGTTAGCATCGAAGCCGATAACAGTTTAATCGGGGAAGTTTTGAATGAAGTATTTGAAAACACCGATGTTTCTTATACTGTGGTTAACAAAGTAATTGTAATTACGCCAAAAAAAGAACAACAAACCTTCAAAGTTACGGGAACTGTAACTTCAGCTTCGACGGGTGAAACACTCCCCGGTGTTACTATTTTGGTAAAAGATACCAAAACAGGTACTATCACCGGAATGGATGGAATATATTCCATTGAAGTCCCTGATGCCAATTCGATTTTGGTATTTTCATATGTTGGTTATAGAACACAGGAAGTAAATATTAACGGAAGATCTGTTGTGAATGTGATCCTGGAAGAAAGTATTGAAGCGTTGGAAGAAGTTATTGTTGTTGGTTATGGCACCCAAAAGAAAGCAAATCTTACAGGCGCTGTTGATCATGTAACCCATGAAGCTTTTGAAAATCGGTCGATGACTAATCTTACGCAGGGACTTTTGGGAGTTATGCCTAATTTGAATATCAAACTTCTTGATGGAAAACCAAATCAAGCACCAAGTTATAATATCAGGGGAACTACTTCTATTGGACAAGGTGGAAATGCTTTGGTTTTGATTGATGGAGTAGAGGGTGATCCGAGTATGATTAACCCCAATGATATTGAAAGCATTTCATTATTAAAGGATGCGGCATCTGCCTCAATCTATGGAGCAAGAGGTGTATTTGGCGTAGTGCTTATTACTACTAAAAATCCTGTAAAAGGTAAAACTAGTATTACTTACTCATCGGCTTTATCTTTAAGACAACCAACAGCAATTCCCGATTTTGTTACGGATGGATATACTTGGGCAACCATGTTTGCCGAAGCATTTTTAAATTGGGAAAATCAGTTCCCTGATAAAGTAAATAAGACGATGAGATTTTCCCAGGAATATCTGGAAGAATTGAAAAGAAGATCGGAAAATCCTGATTTACCAAGGGTTGAAATTAATCCGGTTAACGGCGAATATGTATATTACGCAAGTACAGA
Organism: Bacteroidota bacterium; assembly: GCA_030631445.1. Classification (GTDB taxonomy): domain Bacteria; phylum Bacteroidota; class Bacteroidia; order Bacteroidales; family VadinHA17; genus JADFUQ01. The sequence goes on along the minus strand of DAOVLD010000039.1, from coordinate 5,355 downwards.
CTATTACAGCGAATTATATAAGGATTATAGTACCGGGACCGAACATAATATTTCAATTTCGGGTAGCAGCGAAAATACCAGCTTCTTATTGACCGGAAGGCACTTTGGCCAAAATGGAATATTTAGATACAATTCAGACGATTATGAACTATTAAATTTACGGGTTAAAGGATTTCTCCAGGTATTTCCATGGTTGGTAATTAACAATAATTCAGGGTATTCGGACATGACCTATCATAATCCAATGAATGTTGGCGAAGGATCTGGTATCTGGAGGAACATAGCTGATGAAGGCCATCCCATGTCTCCGATATTCAACCCCGACGGAACATTGACACATACATCAGTTTATAATATTGGTGATTTATGGTATGGGAAAAATGGTATCGATACACGTAAACGGGTGTTCAAAAGCACAAGTGGATTCTTAGCCCAGTTCCTTGACAATAAATTCCGGATAAAGGGTGATTTTACTTTTCAAAACGTCGATAATAATGAAAAAAGGATACGGGTTCCTGTCCCCTATAGTAAAATGCCTGATGTAACTGCGTATGTTGGAACCAAGTACAATGATATCAGGGATATTTACAGGGAAACTCAATACCTGGCAACAAACTTTTATGGGGAATATGAAAATACTTTTAAAGAGAATCATTATTTAAAGGCAATGGCAGGTTATAACTATGAACAGTCAACCTACACAAGGCTTTTGGTTTCAAGAAACGGACTTATCTTTGAAGATGCAATAGATATTAATTTAGCATTGGGGCAGGATATTAATACTGAAGGAGGCTGGGAAAAATGGAATATTCTTGGTGGATTTTCAAGGATTAACTATTCCTATAAAGACAAATACCTGATTGAAATTAATACCCGGTATGATGGTTCTTCAAAATTTCCTGAAAATGAGAGATTTGCTTTATTTCCTTCTTTTTCTGCCGGATGGAGAATCTCAAATGAGTCGTTTTGGAATGTGCCTGATCAAATAATTTCAAATGTTAAAATTCGGGCATCTTATGGTTCTCTGGGAAACGGGAACATTGCTTCTTATGTGTATCAGGAGCAATTCTCAATATCTCAGTCAGGAGATATCATTAATGGTGTAAGGCCGCAATATACAAGCCGCCCAAGCGTGCTTCCTGACGGAATTACATGGGAAACTTCCACTACCAAAAACATAGGGTTCGACCTGGCAATGGCTTCCAACAGGTTAATATTTGTAGGTGATGCTTACATTCGAAAAACGACCGATATGTTTACAATCGGAATGACCCTTCCTGCTGTTTTTGGTGCAACTCCTCCAAAAGGTAACTACGCTGATTTGGAAACCAAGGGATGGGAAATAATGTTATCATGGAGAGATAGATTTAATATTAAATCAAAACCTCTTAACTACAATATAGGTTTTACCCTTGCCGATAATAAATCTGTAATTACCAAGTATAATAACCCGGAGTTTGTTTTGACCGATTATTATGAAGGAATGGTAATTGGTGAAATATGGGGGTATATTTCAGAAGGATTTTTTACATCTCAGGAAGATATCGACAGCCATGCAGACCAGAGTAAATTTAAATCCACTTCATGGGGGCAATATTTCCCGGGTGATATTAAATTGCAGGACACAAATGGTGATGGCATTGTTGACCCTGGAACCAACAGGTTGGACAATCCCGGTGACATGTCAATAATCGGAAATAGTGCTCCACGATATATCTATGGAATTAAACTGGGTGCTAATTGGAACAACTTTTTCTTCTCAGCATTTTTCCAGGGAGTTGGAAAACAGGATTGGTGGCCAAGTAGGGAAGCCAGTATTTTCTGGGGCCACTACAACAGGCCTTATAATGATCCACCAAAATGGCACATTGATAATCATTGGACTGAAGATAATCCTGATGCTTATCTTCCAAGGTATGTTTCGCGTCTTGCAAACCGTACCGGTGGCATACTCAGGGTACCTCAGACAAGATACCTTCAGAATATAGCCTATGTCCGATTGAAAAATATTCAGTTTGGATATAACTTACCAAAAAACCTTATTTCAAAAATAAAGGCAGATAATGTCAGGATATATTTTTCAGGTGAAAATCTTTTAACGTTGTCCCCGCTTTACAAATATTCACGGGATTTAGATGTTGAAAGTACAGGACCATCCGATCAGTTATTTACCTCCGGCAATTCCGGGGATGGATATAACTACCCGATGATGAAAAATGTAACGTTGGGTTTATCTGTAACCTTCTAAAAAATTAATTTAAAATTTATAGTTATGAAAAAACAATATTTATTGCTTTTCCTTATTTGTACGCTGTTTGTAAGCTGCGAAGATCTATTGGAACAAATTCCTCAAGACACCACTTCAAAAAGTGCAGTTTTTAGCAGCGAACAGGGATTGGAATTATATTCATATTCATTTTATGATATCCTTCCAAGTGCTAATAATATTCATACTTGTGATGCAATGTCTGATTATGGAGCACGAAGAGATGTGCCTGATTTTTTAAAAGTCGGTGGATATGACCCAAATACAACTTGCAATACATCTGCATCGGGTTATAATTTAGTCGCACTGGGACCCGATTGGAATTGGGGATGGGGAGAGTTACGAAATCTCAATTACTTTATAGTGAACTGTAACGATCCAAACATTCCTCTTGCAACGAAACAACATTACATCGGGTTAGCAAAGTTTTTCAGAGCGTTTTTCTACTTTGAAAAGGTGAAAAGGTATGGTGATGTCCCCTGGATTGGCAAACCTCTTGATGTTGAAGACCCAGAATTATTTGCAGCCCGTGATTCGCGTACTCTTGTTATGGACTCAGTTTTGGCAGATATTGACTATGCATGTCAACATATTAAAACCATCAGTGACGGATCGCGCAGTTTGATTACCAAATATGTTGCTTATGCTTTTAAAGCAAGAATATGCCTGTTTGAGGGAACCTTTAGAAAATATCACACAAACCTGGGGCTTGAAAACACTGCTTCTGCCTGGCTTTCACAGGCTGAAACTGCTGCAAAAATGGTAATGGATGAATCGGGTTTCGAAATTTATAATGGTGCCGGAACAGATTTGTCATACCGGGAATTATTTATTAGTCCGGCTCCGGTTCCTGATGAGATAATGCTTGCAGTAATTATGGATGAAGCATTAGCTGAGACTCATGCTGCAAACTGGTATTACACAAGTGCCACCACGGGGGTCAGATTTAGTTTTATCCGGACATTCATTAATACCTATTTAAACATTGACGGAACCCCTTATACAAACGATCCTAATTATACAACCATGGAATTTCAGGACGAGGTAAAGGGAAGGGATAAAAGGCTGCAACAGACCATTCGATTAGGAGATTATAGCAGAACAAGCGGAGGAGTTGTTTTACTTACTCCACCAGCATTCGGATATACCTATACCGGTTATATGCCTATAAAATGGTCGCTTGATGATCTCAATTACGATACAAGGGATCTTAATATTAATTCCGTATCAATATTCCGTTTTGGCGAGGTTTTATTGAATTATGCTGAAGCAAAGGCAGAACTTGGAACACTTACCGATGCCGATTGGGCTATTACAGTTGGGGCGCTGCGTGATAGGGCAGGTATTACCGGCGGTTTAGATGCAAAACCCACCGTGATTGATCCATATTTGCAATCGAATTATTTCCCTGGTATTTCTGACCCCGTGATTTTGGAAATTCGCAGAGAAAGAGGTATTGAATTGTGTTTTGAAGGATTTCGTTTCTATGATGTTGTAAGGTGGAAAAAGAGTGAGTTGATGGAAATGGAATGGACCGGCATTTATGTTCCTGCACTTGACGTACCTCTCGATTTAAATGAAGATGGGGTACTTGATGTTGCTTTTTATAAAGTTATGCCGGATCCTGTTATTCCCGGAGTTACTTATATTAATGTGTCAGAAACTATCGGGGGGATACCAAATGGACAGAGATTATCTAATGATACCTATGGTGAAGTAACCTGGCTGAATAATGTTCCAAGAGTTTGGGAGGAAAAACATTATTACTATCCTATTCCAGAAGAACACAGGCTTATGAATCTTAATCTCGAGCAGAATCCTGGTTGGTGATTGATTATACATTTTTCGAAGCAATAATTGTCATCAAATAGCTAGTTAGCAAAAGCCGCTTTAAAAGTATGTACTTTTAGGCGGCTTTTTTTATTATGAGTTATGAGTTTATTCTCTTAATGGATACATATTCAGGATTGCAGAAAGGTTTTAATTGTATACACCAACACCATTAATTGCAGGCTTGGATTTGTGATAATCAATAATCTACAAAAGAAAAAATACCTATTTAAATACCCGTTTTAAAAGGTATTTTTTTTCAACACAACAAATATTTGTTTAAAATATATTAACTTGTCCGGTTCAATATATAATCCTATACTATTATGAACATTTCATATTCTGATCCTTTATCAAAAGGCTGGACACGGATGAAAAAGATCCTTTTCAGCCCATTTGACCTGAACAAATGGTTTATGATCGGCTTCACCGCTTTCCTGGCAGGTCTGGCAGATTGCCAGGGGGGCAACGGAGGCAGCAGAGGCAATATCGGCAAGGATATCGACATTGGCGATATTGCTGAATTCCCTGCTATTGCATGGAATTGGTTTTTGGATCATACCTGGTGGGCTTCACTGATTGTTTTTGGCATATTCGTTATTTTAGTCCTGGCTTTACTATTCAACTGGTTAAGTTCCAGGGGGAAGTTTATGTTCCTTGATAATGTCGTCCACAACCGGGCGTTGGTGAGCCAGCCCTGGAGAGAGTTTAGAAAACATGGAAATTCAGTTTTTCTTTGGCGGCTGGTTTTCGGATTAATCTGCCTGGCAATCTTTAGCTTTATTGTTTACATTTTCTTCTCCTTCATGATGAGCCTCTACCTTGGTCATTATCCTCTTTCTGCCAAAGTACCCGCTATTATCGGGATGGTCCTGTTGTTTCTTACATTCATGGTCTTATCAGGATACATCAGGTTATTCCTGTTTGATTTTGTGGTACCTATTATGTACAAAGAAAATATCACTGTTACTAAAGCCTGGGGGAAATTCTTAACCTTATTATCAAGACATTTTGGGTATTTTTTGGTTTATGGGCTATTTATTTTTCTCCTCACAATAGTTTTAATCATTTTGATTATTACCGCGGGATTGATGACCTGCTGTATCGGATTCATTTTTCTAATCATTCCTTATATTAGCTCGGTAATCCTGCTTCCTGTTTCAGTTACATTCAGATCTTTAAGCCTTGAATTCCTGGAACAGTTCGGACCTGATTATAAAATATTCCCGGATATAGAAACTTTGAAAACCGGTGAAGGT
>DAOVLD010000183.1 GCA_030631445.1 Bacteroidota bacterium | reverse complement strand
ATGTATTCCGAAGGCATGGCAGTTCCGAAAGATATGCCCGGTATAGTTTCAGGCAGGGTTCATGACGCCATTTTTATGCCACCGCCACTTAACCTGAATAAACTGATTAAGCCTGAATTTGCCATCTTCAGAGTTTGTCAGCTTAGCCAGGGAAGGATCCATCGTGAGGTGGCAATCTCATTCTTTAATGGTTATGGTACAGAGCTAAATACTTTTGCTCCCGGTCGTCCCGGATGGATGGAAGAAGATTACAGATACCTGGGACGTACAACTATGATCCTCAGACAAAATTCTTCAGTGTTTCTGAACGACAGGTGGAAACCGCTTATCCCTACAGTAACAGACAGTGTATGGGTAAACCATTGGCAAAACAGGAATAAGATATTATATACTATTTTCAGTTTAGTACCTGAGGGCGTGTCAGCTCCTATGTTTGAAGTTGTTCCTGAAGAAGGATATCATTTTGTCAGTTTGTGGAATCATGAAGCCCTTGATCCTGTTGAAACGGATGGTAAATGGATGATCCCGGTTAAAGTTAAAGCTTTTAATAAAGGGTTGTTAAATTCACGTAGTGAAGGAAATGTGGATTGTGTAGCTCGCCTTCCTGATATTCTGGAGGTCAGCCTGAGAGGTGATTCTCTCTTTGTTAATTCCGTTGAAGGGAAAAAGATCCTGGTATGGAAGGGAGACCCATCGTATGAAAAAAAGCCTGTAGAGTTTGAGCCAAAACCGGTTAAACTAAAAATCAGTAAGATTTTCGAAAGGTATGAGGGGAAGATAGTGATCCAGCTGTTTGATGAAAAAGAACTTATGGATGAAGTTGTGGTAGGAATGGAGCCGGGAAAACCCTGGTTGATCAGTGAGGTAAAACCAACAAAACCGGTTAAAAGATCACCTGCAGGTATGGAAGAAATAGGAGAGGGGGATTTTGAATTTTCAGTTACCAATCCCGATCAATTTATACCATATCCTGATTATTCCCAACCACGCAAGGTGCACGTTAACAGGTTCTTTATGGATAAATACCCTGTTACCAATTTACAGTTTTATGAGTTCCTTGAAAGCTCCGGATATCAGCCTGAAGATCCGGCGAATTTCCTGAAACATTGGGAGAATAGTATGTATGTACAGGGACAGGCTAACTATCCTGTGGTATGGGTGAGTATAGAAGATGCCCGGGCTTACGCTGAATGGGCCGGCAAACGTCTGCCAACAGAAATTGAATGGCAATACGCAGCGCAGGGAACTGATGGGCGGTTATGGCCCTGGGGTGATACATTCCATGGTACAAAATGTAACAATGCTTTCGGGCGACCTACACCTGTCAATACATTCCCAAAAGGGAAAAGTCCTTTTAAAGTGATGGATATGGTTGGGAACGTATGGCAGCTTACGAATGATGTTTATGATAACGGAAGTTATTATTTTATCATTATTCGCGGGGGGAGTTACTACAAGCCTACATCAAGCTGGTGGTACGTACAGGGTGGTCCGCAACAGCTAGATAAAACACAAATGCTCCTTATGGTCTCACCGGGCTTCGACCGTAACGCTACCGTCGGATTCCGCTGCGTAAAAGATGCAAAGTGAAATCAGTCGGCAGTCAACAGTCGGCAGTCAACAGTCGGCAGTCAACAGTCGGCAGTCAACAGTCGGCAATCGACTTAAAAATTCAAAGTATAATGAAATTAGCCATTTTGGCATTCCAAACTTTTAGCACTAAATAGTTACATTTGATTTAATATAAAATAGCCATGAACAGAAAATCCTATTTATTGATTTTTCTTATTACCCTAACGGGAATTACAAAAACTCTTTCACAACACCTGGTGGTTAGTGACAAATACCTTGAAATAAATGCAGAAGCACATGATCCGTTATATACTACGTATGCTGCCTCAATGGAGAGATCGCAACTTTATGACGATAAGGCATATAAAATGGATTATTACTCGGAATCGGAACCACTGGCTTACTATGGCGACCAGGCAGGCAGGTTTTATACAATGTGGCTTGTTGACAAACTTGCTATTAATAAAATTTCCAGGTACTATAAAAAGCCGGTCGTAAAAGCTTCATTTCCAGATATGGCAATTCTTGAATACCAGCCATTTGAAAATATAAAGGTTCAGGAAACTTTTTTCGTCTATTCTTCCGGTATTGCCATGGTAAATATGATAATTACAAATGAGTCGGAAAAGTCGCACCTCATCGACCTGTATCCTGTACTGGAAATAGAAAATGATTCACTGAATGTATTGCGGTTTGATAAAGAAAGCAATACATATTATACAAATCATTACGAAACGAAAAAACGCCTTATCAGCAATTTATACTCAAAAGCTCCCTATCCAACCAATGTGAGGGACTTGTTCAGCGTTAGCTTTGAACCATATTCCTATGGTGGTTATAAAGGTGGTCCTGATGAATTCTATCAGGTGATTAAAACCGACTGGTATGATGAGAACAGAACCGATTCGCTTAACCTGAAACAAAACGAACCAGTAGATTTTATTACCATCCATGGCAGGTTTGAGCTAAAACCGGGAGATACGAAGCAGGTCAGGTATTTCAGGGGATGGCAGGACAGATCGGATAATTCAGAAAAGCTTCAGGAAACGATCAATAAACTTAAGAACCTGGATATTCAGCCATTTATCGATCAGAATATTGAGCTGTATAGAAGTATTCCCAGGATTGATTTTACCACAGAGGATGAAAAACTTGTTTATCTCGGTGCATTTAATCTGGCAAGAGGTTGTATGTTGCCACCCACAGAAAAGACATCTTTTAATTTTTACGTGTTTTCCAGGAATCCTCTATGGGGATGGGGGCACGGACATCAGGTTTTGCATGAATCCATAAGTATGATAGCTTACGTATATCTTGATCCTGTTTCAGCTCAGGGATCACAAAGGGTGTATATGGAGCAACAGGGTGACGATGGTCTGATTGCTTACCGGCATGGTCCGAGGGGTGCACAAACCTACCCGCATAAAGGAAAACCTACGACATCAGCACCCTTCTATAGCTGGATCAACTGGGAGATATATAAAGTTAGTCACGATAATGAATTTTTAGAAGATGCTTACCTGTCCGGGGAGAAATATGTTGAATGGCTTATTAAAAACCGCGATACCGATAAGGATGGTACTTTCGAGTGGGGTCCTTATGGAATAATAGAGAATGTACGGGATTGGTATAACGTTGTGTTCCAGATATCTGCAGAAAGATATCTTGATATAGACAAGGAAGACATCTCTGATGAACTGGAATGTCTCGATCTTACCCTGATGGTTGTGAAGGAAATGAGAACACTGGCAAAAATGGCTGATGAATTGGGTAAACCACGGGAATCAAAAAATTGGGATAGAAAGGCAGATCAGATATCTGACCTTGTAAACAAAATAATGTGGGATGAGGAAACCGGTTTTTATTATCATGTGGATAAAAAAAATCATGAATTCAATTTTATGGAACGTGATCTGAAAAGAGAGGAGATAATAGGGTTTCTTGCAATGTGGGCAGGAGTGGCTTCTAAAGACCAGGCATCACTGTTGATCGATAAGCTTACTGATCCTGAAAAGTTCTGGAGAAAATATGGTGTGCCAACTCTTGCGGCAGACGATCCATGGTTCAGTCCGTATGTTGACTATTGCTGCAAATGGAACGGTCCGGTATGGCTGCTCTGGGATTATATGGTTTTCCACGGACTTGTGAACTATGGTTATGATGATCTTGCTATTGAGCTTGGCAACAAAATGATACTTGCTGTTACAACACAGCTATCTGCGAATCATAATTACTGGGAGAGCTTTAGTCCGGATAACAACATACTCGACTGCCCCACAAACTACATCTGGGACTCTATCATGGCAAAACTGTTGATTGAAATGTATGAGTTGAAATAGAAGAAATGCCTAAAGTGACTAAAGTTAAAAGTGACTAAAGTTGAGAAGAGAAGAATAAGAAGTTATAAGTGACTAAAGTTTAAAGTGAACTAAAGTTGAGAAGAGTAAGAAGTTTAAAGTGACTAAAGTTAAAAGTGCCTAAAGTTGAGTAAGGTAAGTAGTTGAGTAAGTTGAGTAGGTGAGTAGTTGAGAAAGGAAGAGCAAAGTGCTGAGTGCAAAGAGCAAATAAGTATGTATTTACTCGTAACCCGCAACTCGTAACCCGTAACACTTTAGTCATTTTGAATTTTAGTCATTTAATCATTTAGTTGCTTTTTAATGTATATTGCATAAAATGTATGTTGAATGAAAAAAACCAGCTTATTCATTTTCTTACTTCTGAGCAATATTCTCCTTATTGCCCAGAGGTATGAAATCCCGGAGTTTGAGGGAAAATGCCTCAGGTCAGGCTATCCTCACAGTAAAGTTTCTCCCGGAGAAACAATTGAAGCATTACAGGATTATGATGTTAAATATTATCAT